>CANRDZ010000009.1 GCA_947629465.1 uncultured Bacilli bacterium
CAAGTACCTTAAACTCTTGTATTTACTTACCAAAATAGCCATTTCTTCTATTTTTGGATTTAACCGATACCTCCGTGCCCAGGATCAATTACCACCTTTTTAGTTGCTCTTTCATCCATGTATATCACCTAATATAAGATATGAAAAGTTATTAATTTAGTGAATTATACAATATTTTTAATTTTTTTCATAGTTTTAAAAGGATTTTGTATATTTTTCTACTATATATATAGTAGAAGGAGGTGAAAATCAATGACAATATTAAGTGATAATGATCTTTTTAATATTAAAGGTGGTTCATCAATAATAGCTTGTACGTATTATGGATTAATTAAAGTTATGAGATGGATTTCTAAATTATTAAGATTTTAAGAAAGCAGAAATTAATTTTTCTGCTTTGTTGTTGTAATAATATATCCAATAATACATAACGTTAATAATATACTCCTAATTATAATTGTAAGATAAAATATTAAATTACTTTATATCTATTAAAAAAATGATCATTTGTCATCTTCTGAATAATAATCATCTTCATCTAAATCTTCATCCATAGAGTCTTCAAAATTATAAATATCGTAATGGCCTTTTCTAACTTCTTCTTTTTCATAATCATCAAGATTATTCCAGTCCATTTCTTTTTCTAATTTTTTCATTTTTTCATCTTCTTCATTTTTATTTATTTCATCAACAAAATCAAATATAGCTTTTAATAATCCCATAATATACACCACCAAACTATTTTTAATTACTTTTTTGCAACATTACAATTATAAACTAAATTTCATAATACCTCCTGTTTTCCTTAATTCAATTATACCATTAAATAATAAGATACTTTTATCAAGTACTTAAACTTTTTGTATATACTTACTAAAATAGCCATTTCCTTTATTTTCAAATTTCTCTTTCATCCATTATATCACCTAATATAAGATATAATTAAAAAAGAGTAATAATTAAATACGTTAGTAATTATTTATTACTCTTTAAAAATATAATTAAATAAATTTTTATAATATTTTTCAATTTAATTTTCTTTTTTTAATATAAATTAATCCTAATGAACTAAAAACAATAAGTCCTAAATATAAAAATAAATTAATATCAGCAGTATCTGGATTTTTTTCTGGTAATGTTGTATATACATCAATACCATAATCTGCCTTAATATTACATGCCCATAAATATCTTACATCAGAAGCATTATTTACATCATCAACATTTAATTCAATAAAATCTGTTTTACCCAATTCCTTTCCATAATCTAAAATAGTAAACCTAACTTTAATTTTATTATTTTCTTTTATAAATTCCCATTTATAAGTATAAACTCCATCTGCATCAATAGTAGCAATAGGATTTTTATCTTTTGCCCACCCAGCAGAAATAATTAATTTATCTCCACTTTTTTGAGTCATAACAACAGCTTCAGTTAAATATTCAGCATCTTTATTATCCACTTTTTTATTTAACGCAATAGATAATTCAAATAATTCTCCATTTTGATAGTTATCTTTATTAAGTCCTATATACACTTCTTCTTTAATTCCATCACTTAATTTAGATTTACTTGCTTTATTATAAGGTCCAACTTTCATTCCTTCATCTTCTTCTTTTTCCCCTTTAAGATTAGTTATATTAGAAGAAGTTTTTGTTTTAGTTCCATAGTTATCTCCAGCCTGCCAATCTTCATATTTCCACACAGTAAGAGCTTTAACATTTAAAAAAGTTACCCCAAAAAGAAAAATAAAAAAGAAAATATAATTTAAACTTTTTTTCATAATAGTTCACATCTTCATTATTATATAAATAATGACACTCCTTTCAAACAAATTACATTAAACTATATGCTAAATATTTTTATTATATTTACTTTTTATTAATTTAGCATGAATTACAATTCTACCCCCTTTAGTATTATAACAAGTTGATAAAGTAAGAATTTTATCTTTAACATTAACTTCTGTATTAATAATTGTCATATTTCTTTTTTTCACTGTTTCAATCCATTTTTGCTTTTCACTATTATCATTAAAATTAGGTATCATGTAATAACTTTCACTATTAATAGTATAAATTGAAAATATTAAAAAAATCATATCTTCTTTTAAAGTCGAAAAATAAATAACATAATTATCTTTATCTTTTTGCCATGAAGATAATAAAGTATTTCTTAAAGATCCAAACATAGTACCATCTATTCTACTATGTCCATATAAAATTGTATTATCACTTAAAACATTAATGTTATTACGATAATCCATAAAAATCCAACCAGCAGTATTTCTTTTATTATCAAAAGAATGATTTAAATAATATTCATTATTATTAGTCTGAACAACTGGATAATTAACAATAGTATTTTTTATAGAAATATATCCAATCGTCTCTTTATTTTTATTTAATAAAGATGAAAAATCAATATGATGTAGTGGAAAAGTAACATAATAATAATAATTACTATTTTTATCACTAGGAGGATTAATAAATTCACTCTCATTATCATCAATAATATTTAAATTAACATTTTTTTCAATTTCATTATTAAGCTTTTTTAATCTTAAATTATCTAAACTCCAATTAAATACTTTATATAAAGAAAAAATAAAAATAATAAGTAATAGTATCAAAAAAATATACCAAAATTTTCTATTTTGCAATTCTTTTTTTTCTTGTAATTTAAAATACTTTTTTATACTAATATATTTTTTCAAATAATCACCTAGCTAAAATATTTTTATGAAAAAAAAATAATTAAATTCATAATTATTTTAATTTAGTCTTTAAGATAAAATTATTTATATTTTTTATTAATCAAAATCTTTTTTAAGAAATATATTTTCTGATATTTTATAAGAAACATAAACCATAATAATCATTCCAATTACTAAAATAATTATTAAGTATTTTTCTAAAAATGATAATATATTTGCTAGATTAAAATCCAAAAAGCTTAAAATAAATCCTCCAATAAAAATCAATCCAAAAGTAATTACTAAAATTATAATTCTTGCTTTTTCAATACCAAATTTATATATTATTGGATACATAACTGTTAATACTAATAAAGTACCAAATATACTACCTAACATAGTAACTAATATTTGTTTATAATTTATTGTATTTAAATTAATATAAGAAATAATAAAAGACAATATAATAGTTATAATAGAAGCAATGAGAATCAATAATATTGTTGATATATATTTTGCTTTAACACTATTTTTTCTACCATTAGGAAATGATACAGAATAAGCATCCCACTTATTATAAGTATCATAACTAAATGATGAAATCATTATCATAACACACATAAAAGGTAGTAAAAATGATATATCATTATCACCAACTAAACCCATAACAGCATATAAAATAAATAATATAATTAATAATTTTAAATTACTTTTAATCATTGCAAAATCTTTTCTAATAAAACCTTTCATTTTTACTCTCCTTTAATCATCATAACCATAAGATCATCGATTGTTAATTTATCAATTACATCAATACTATACTTTGTCTTAAAATTATTTTTATTTTCAATTAAAACATCATATTCATATTTAGTTTTTCTATATTTAATATAGTCTTTTTTATCTATTAATTTGAATTGTTTTTCTGAACATTTTACTATTCCATAATTATCTAATAATTCATTTGTAGTTTTAGATAAAATAATTTCACCATTATTAATAAAAGTTATATAATCAGCAATATGCTCTAAATCAGCCGTAATATGACTTGATAGCAAAATAGAACACTCGTCATTTTCAATAAATTTTTGAAAAATATCAATAATTTCAGATCTAGCAATAGGATCTAATCCTGATGTAGGTTCATCTAATAATAAAAGTTTAGGATGATGTGATAATGCAGTAGCAATTTCTAACTTTTTTTTCATTCCTTTAGAAAAAGTTTTAATTTGTTTATTAGGTAATAATGAAAAATCTTTTAAATAATTATAAAACATTTTTGAATCCCAATTTTTATAAATATATTTCATTGAATTATTTATATCATTTGGTGTAAGTATTTCTGGAAAAAACATATCATCTAATACTACGCCTATATCTTCTTTTATTTTATCATCATCAATACGATTATTTAAACCAAAAATCTTAATATCACCACTATAACTTTTTATTATATCTAATATTGCTTTAATAGTAGTTGTTTTACCAGCACCATTCTCTCCAATAAACCCCATAATCATTCCTTTAGGTAAACTGAAAGATACATTTTTCAATTCAAAATTATCATATTTTTTACATAAATTTTTAACTTCTAAAATATTTTCCATAATTAATTATCATCTCCATATAAAATATCTAATATTTCATTTATCGTTTTTCTAGAAATTTTATTAGTTTTAGCAATAATTATTGCTTTATCTAATAATTCTTCTATTTTATTCATTTGTTCTTCTAAAGCCAAATCTCTGTTTATTTTAGCTACATAAAATCCTTTTGATGGTATCGATTTAATATATCCCTCTGAAATTAATTCTTCATAAGCATTTTTAGTTGTTATTACACTACATCTTAAATCTCTTGCTAAAGATCTAATCGAAGGTAATATTTCATTTTCTTTTAATTCATTAGAAACTATTTTAACTTTAATCTGCTCTTTAATTTGTTCATATATTGGAACATCACTTGAATTGCTAATTATAATTTCCATATTTACTCCTTTGTATATATATAGTATATACAGTATATATACAGTTTGTCAATATTAAATATATTTATTAAATTTTTCTTGAAATACAATAATATCTTTGATATATTAACAATAATTTAAAGAAAGGATTATTAAAAAATGAATAAAATTAATTATTATAATACTTATGAAGATGATTTTATTGAAACAAATAATCAACATTATCAATTAAAAAATAATTACAAATGGATACATAAAAATATTTTTTATCAATTATTTTCTTCTATAATTCATTTCTTTATTATTGTATTTTCTTTTTTTTATACCAAATTTATTTTACATGTCACCATTAAAAATAGAAAAATATTAAAAAAAGAAAATAGTTATTTTTTATATTGTAATCATACTCAAATATTAGGAGATGTTTTTAATCCTTTTTTAATTTGTATGCCCAAGCATCCTTATATTATTTGTAGTCCTTCTAATCTTGGCATTCCTTTTTTAGGAAAAATACTCCCAATCGCCGGAGCTATACCTATTCCAAATAATTTACATGATATGTCAAAATTTAAAGAAGCAATTACTTATCATGTATCTAAAAAACATTCAATTATTATTTATCCTGAAGCTCACCTTTGGCCATATGCTACTTTTATAAGAGATTTTCCCATAACTTCTTTTCATTATCCCGTTGAAAATCAAAAAAAAGTTTTTGTTGCTACTACAACTTACATTAAATCTAAAATATTTAAAAAGCCTAAAATAATTATTTATATAGATGGTCCTTTTCAAAATGATAATAATTTATCTAAAAAAGAAAATATGAAAGGATTACATGATAAAGTTTATAAAACAATGGTAAATAGAAGTAAATTAAGTAATTACAAATATATAATATATAAAAAGAAAGACTAATTAATAATCTTTCTTTTTTAAACCTGCTATATCATCATTAGAAAATTTATAATCTAATTTTTTATTATAAGCTTTTTCATAAGCTTCTTTTTTTTGTTTATAATCAATTTCTGCCATAATTTTACTATTTTCTCTTGCTGATTTCTTTTTATCTGGATAAATTGGTTTTAAAACATGAACAACATATTCTACTTCTTTAAATTCATCATTATCATCTTTTGGCAAATCAATTATTTCTACAAAGCAAGATATTACAGGAACGTCAAATTCTGCTGCAAATTGATAAGCACCTCTTTTACAAGTCCTTGGCTTACGATAATTAAACCACATTTCTTCTTCAGGATATATTAAAACATAATTATTTTTATCTAATACTTTTTCTAACTCTGGCTTAAAAGTATTAATAATATAATTAGGACCTTTACAAAGAGGTATAATATTTAGACTATTCATTAAATAACCTAAAAAACCTGGCATTGCTAAATTAGTTTCTTGACTTACGACATAAACATTTTTTTGATAACGCTTTTTAATCATTTTTCTTATTGCCATATTATCTAAAGGATTAAAATGATTACTTGTCACTATAGCTCCATTATTTATATTCTTTAAATTTTCTAATCCTTCAATTTTAATATTTCTATTTAATTTTAAACCCAAAATATCAATAAATAAATATGCTAATCTACTTTCTAAAAAATATATTATTTTATGTTTTCTAATTCCATAAAATCTATTTAATACTTTATTAAGCTCATCTTCATTTAATTTAGGATCATTTATTTCCACTTTTTTATTTAATTCATTATTTAAAATATTTTTTTTAATATTTTTAATAACTTCTTTCTTACTACCACCTATAATCATAAATCCTCAAAATCGTTTTTCTATTCCATTATCAAATATTTTTTTAAAAGTAATTTCATTATTCATGATTTCAGAAGCTCTTTTTACTAAATTATCAAGAGTTTTAGCATCTTCTTCTTTCATTTCTTGAGTAAAATTCTCTTTTTCTTTTATAATATCATCCTTAAAAAGTGATTTATTTGCATATTTCCAAAAATATTCTTCATAATCAACATTATCATAATGCCAAGGTTTAAAAAACAAATTATAATGAATTATTTTAGGATTATCAAATACTAAACTACCATTTGTAGGCATAGCATCCCATTCATTTGGTAAATGTAAAATGTTTCCATAAGCCATTGCGTTTATATAATCTTGATCAGGACAAACTGTATCAAAATGATATTTATTTAAAAGATATAAAAAATGTTTTTCAAAATTTACTTCTCTTAATTTTTTCATATTCATTAAAAGTACTCCAGAATTAATATATTCTTTTATACTTGCTCCTGCATTAACTTTAAAATATTCACATAATATTTCATTATCTTGACAAGATATATCAGTGCATCCTCCAAATAGATTTTCCTTTAAATCATAATTATATAATTCAGAAATATCCCCAGGAATACAAGTATCACTATCAATATATATTGCTTTATCATAGAAAGGAAACATAAAAGGTATAAAAATTCTAAAATAAATTGTTAAAGTAAAAAAATCTGTTCTTAATAAATTTTCTTTACGATTAGTAATACTTTCTAATCCATCTTTCATTTCCGTAAAAATAATTTTTGCATTATCTTTTTCCAATGTTTTTAATTTATTAATAGCGTCTGTAGTAATTGATTCATAAACCACATGTATATTGTAATTATAATCTTTAGAAGCATTTTCTATCAAAGACGCTATTGCTATTGATAAAAAAGGTGCATATTCAGCATTTATAGTAAAAAATATTGGTATTGTTTTTTTCATTTTTTCATTTCCTCCATAACTAATTTATATTCATCTAATACATCATCAAATGTATGAATTTTTAAAATATTATGTAATTCTTCAATATGCCATGGTTTAATAGTTTGTTTACAAAATTTAGGCCAAAATTTGAAAGTTGTACTAAAATGTCTAAAAACTGTATTTCCATCTTCATTTTTTTGCTCATTATAAATTCTACTAACAATCAATTTCTTTTTAGAATACCAATTAATAGCAGATTGATCAGGTAAAAGCATTTTTTGACTTTGACATAAATTGCGACATTTTTCAAATAAACCAGTTTCTTTTATTAACTTTAAATTTAAAAGTAAGACACCAGAATTAATATAATCTTTTTTTATAACTTTCTTTTTATAAACATGACTTCCATAATAATCTAATGAACCAACAATTTCATAATCAGAATTATTAATATTATAAAACTTTTCAGGATTTTTTAAACAAACTACATCATTATCTAAATAAAGTATTTTATCGGGAATTTCATCGATTAAATCTGCATATAATCTAAGCATACAATAGGGAGTAAAAAAAGTATCTAAATTTGCTAAAGGTAAACAATTATTTACTTTATCAGTTATATCAATTAATTTAATAAAACTATCTTTATTTTTCTTTTTAACTACTTTTTCTAAAATTTTTAAGTTACTAATAGATAAAGGTTGATAAATTTTATCTTTATTTTCATATTGCATTGTAAATACATAAACATTTAAATTACCTTTATAATTTTTTAAAATAGATAAAACTGATATTACTAAACCATCTAATATATTTGCATCCCCACAATATAGTAAATTCATATTCAATCCTCCATTTTATTTAAATTTTCTCCGTATATAGCAATATAATAATCCTTAAATTTTTTAATTATAAAATTATTTAATTCCAAGGTATTAACATTTTCTAGACCATAAGATAATCCAATACCTAAATATTTTACATAACTTTCTTTTTTAACCCACATTTTAGTAAAATCTTCAGCACTTTTAATTAATTTTTTCTCTTCATCATTACATATCCTATCAATAACTCTATCTCTCATAGTAATTTTTTCAATATCAACACCTATTTCTTTAGAAGAAATAACTAAAACAGTATAACAAGATGAATGACTTATATTAAAATAAAAAGCATTATTTTTTAAATAAGGTTTACCATATTCATTATAAATGATATCACTCTCTATATTTTTCTCTTTTAGAACTTTTTTTAATAATTCTTTAGAAGTTGTATTTTTTTCTATATATAATTTATACATTTTTACTTTTAATATATTGAACTATATCATTTACGGTTTGAAAATTTTTGATATCTTTATCTAAAATCTCTATATTATATTTTTTTTCAAAAGCTGTTATTAAATCGACTAAATCTAATGATTCTAATTCCAAATCACTTATCAAATTAGTTTTAAGTGTTATATCTTTACTAGGTATTTCTAATGTTTTTGATATCAAATCTATTATTTCTTTTTCCATTTTTAATTTTCCTCTCTTACTTTATTTCTTAATATTTTACCATTATGATTTTTAATAAATTCTTGAGTTCTTAATCTCACCATAGAAATTTGATGATTTTTAGGTTTATTTTTATTATAATTATAAATTATATTATCAAAATATTCTTGATTTGCCAAATATTCTTCTGTAGGATAAATACTAGCTACAAGTTTATTATCTTCTTCATAAACTACTACTTCATCAATTTCTTTATAATTCATTAATTCACTTTCAATTAATTCAGGACTAATATTTTCTCCATTACTTAAAATTATAATATTCTTTTTTCTGCCAGTTATAAATAGAAAGCCATCTTTATCAATATAGCCTAAATCACCAGTATAAAAATAATTATCCTTTATTACTTCATTGGTAGCTTTTTTATCTTTATAATAACCTTTCATTATTATATCCCCGCTTACACAAATTTCACCGTCAATAATTTTTACTGTCACATCTTTACAAACTTGACCAACACTTCCATCGCGATAATATTGATTTCGATTTACTGATACAACTGGTGAACATTCAGTAATACCATAACCATTTAATATTTCTATTCCAATATTTCTAAACCATTCAACATATTTTTTATCTAAATATGCCCCTCCACAAATTATATATTTAAGCTCTCCCCCAAATTCATTTAATATATCTTTAAATAAGGTTTTTCTTAAATCTATATTCATTTTCAATAAATAATTATTAATTTTTAAAGCATACTTTAATTTTTTTTCTTTATGCCCTATTCTAGCCATTTTCCAAATTTGCTTATAAAAAGTCTCAATAAAAGCTGGAACAACAAAAATAGTATCTGGTTTATTTTCTTTTAAATCGGTCAAAACATATTTTAAGCTATTATTTAAATAAACTTCAGCCCCATAATAAAATGGTTTTAAAATTCCCGTTATTAAACCAAAAGCATGATGAAAAGGAAGCAAACTAACTACAGATCCATTAGGTTTAAACAAAGATGATGCTCCATAAATATCCGAAGCTATATTTTTTTGAGATAACACTACTGCTTTGTTAGGTCCAGTTGTACCTGATGTAAAAAATATCACGGCATCTTTATCATTATCAATACAAAATTCTTTAAAAGCTTTTTTTCCTTCTTCTTTTAAATTATCTATTTCATTAAGAGAAATTGTTCTATATGACATATTTTTTATAAAAAAATTATAATTTTCAGAATAACAAATAATTTTAGTATCACTTTTTTTCATTAATTTAGTTAAATCTTCATCATTTACATCTTTATCAATAACAACACAAACATTACCACTTAATATAATAGAAAGAAATGTAATTATCCAATTATAACTATTTTCTCCTATTAAAGCTATATGCTTATTTTTGAAATTCTTACTAAAATAGCCACTTAAATCAACAACATCTTCATAAACATCTCGATATGTTTTAGTAATTTTAATATTATCATTTTTATAACTAAAAGCATTATTTTCATTATAAGTATTAAGAGCTAAATCTAATAATTCACCTATATTATTTATTTTAGTATGTCGATAATAATCATAATTTTGATTAATTGTTTTCATATTTTAACTCCTTATCCTTATTAATTATTATATCATATAAACTTAATTATTTTTTTTAAAATTTATGTACCAATCATTAAAACTATCTTTTAAATTATTAAATAAAGAATTACTAAAATCACTAACTATTGAAAAAGCTTTATTAGTATAAAAAAATAATTCTTCTTTTGCATTAATAATTTCTTGATAATTTTCTTTCCCTAATTTCTCTTTAGTAAAATTATTAATATCATAAGCTCCCTTTTTAATTAATTCACTAGCTTTTAAAAAAGCTGAACTAGCTTTAGAAGAAATATTTTCTTTATAACCTGGAAAATATTTTTCAATCTTAATATCTATAGCATTTATTAAAAATAGGACTTTTTCTTTTCCCTCTTTTGTTAAATCATTAAATGAAATTTCTTTAATTTCACCATCATAAAAAACAAAATCTACTAAAGTAATAAATATTCCTTTAACTTTATTTTCAGTCTTTTCATTTTTATTTTTTTTAAGTAAATTATCTATTTTTTGATCAATATTTTCTATATAAGATATTACTATTTTATCATTATTTGAAATATCATTATTAGAAGAGATATTGTTTGAATTAGATAAATTATTAGTATTTAAATTATTAATATTATCTTCATTAATTTTATTTTCTTCAGTACTTTTATCTATATTACTTTGATTATAATTTGAAGTTAATTTAAAATCATTATTTGTCTTTAATTCTTTTCCACAACCAACCAAAAAAATAACTATTATTAAAAGTAATCCAATTTTTTTCATAAAACTCACATAAAATATATTAACATAAATCTATTAATTTGTTAATTGAATATCTTAAATATCCATTTATTTATTATTTTTTCAAAAAAAAAGTAGCCGAAGCTACTTAATTTAATTATTTTATTATTTCTGATATTACACCAGCACCAACAGTACGTCCACCTTCACGAATTGAGAATTTAGTACCGTTTTCAAGAGCAACTGGAGCAATTAATTCAACTGTCATATCAACATTATCACCAGGCATAACCATTTCAACACCTTCAGGTAATTCGATAACACCTGTTACATCAGTTGTTCTAAAATAGAATTGTGGACGATAATTTGAGAAGAATGGTGTATGACGTCCGCCTTCTTCTTTAGATAGAACATAAACACTAGCTTTAAATTTAGTATGAGGAGTAACACTTCCTGGTTTAGCTAATACTTGTCCACGTTCAACATCTTCACGAGCAATTCCACGTAATAGAACACCTGCATTATCTCCAGCTTCAGCAAATTCAAGTGTTTTACGGAACATTTCAATTCCAGTAACAACTGATTTTTGTGTAGGTCTTAAACCAACAATTTCAACTTCATCATTAAGATTTAATCTACCACGTTCAACACGTCCTGTAACAACAGTACCACGTCCTGAAATTGTAAATACGTCTTCAATACTCATTAAGAATGGTTTATCAGTATCTCTAACTGGTGCATCAATATAACTATCAACTGCAGCCATTAAATCACGAATACTTTGAGCAGCAGCTTCATCACCTTCAAGAGCTTTTAAAGCACTACCACGGATAATAGGACATTCAGAATCAAAGTTATATTCACCAAGTAATTCTCTAATTTCCATTTCTACTAAATCAAGTAATTCTGGATCATCTACTTGATCGCATTTATTCATATAAACAACAATCTTAGGCACACCAACTTGACGAGAAAGTAGAATATGTTCTCTAGTTTGTGGCATAGGACCATCAGCAGCAGATACTACAAGAATAGCACCATCCATTTGAGCAGCACCTGTAATCATGTTTTTAACATAATCGGCATGTCCTGGACAATCTACGTGAGCATAATGACGTTTTTCAGTTTCATACTCAACGTGAGCAGTATTAATTGTAATACCTCTTTCCCTTTCCTCTGGAGCTTTGTCGATATCAGCATAATCAACAAATTCACCAAAATATTTAGTGATCGCAGCAGTTAAAGTAGTTTTACCATGGTCAACGTGTCCAATAGTTCCTATATTAACATGCTCTTTAGAACGATCAAATTTTTGTCTTGCCATATAATATTTTCTCCTTTCATTTCTTACTATTATATTTTATCTAATGCTTGATATTTTTTCAAGTATTATTCATTTTTATATGCTAATTAATTTTATTATTTAGTTAACACTATTTTTTTTAATAATTTCATCAGCAATATTTCTTGGTACTTCTTCATAATGATCAAGTGTCATTGTAAATGTACCACGTCCTTGTGAATTAGAACGTAATGTAGTGGCATAACCAAACATTTCTGCAAGTGGAACCATTGCATTAATTGATAAAGCATTTCCTCTTGATTCATTACCTAGAGGTTTTCCACGTCTACTAGTAAGGTCACCCATAACATTACCCATATATTCTTCAGGAACAACTACTTCAACCTTCATAATTGGTTCAAGTAATACTGGCTTACATTTTTTTGCAGCTTCTTTTAATGCTAATGACGCAGCAATTTTAAAAGCCATTTCAGATGAGTCAACATCATGATAAGAACCATCAAATAATGTTGCTTTAACATCTACTACAGGATAACCAGCAATCATACCGCCAGCCATTGCTTCTTGTAAACCTTTATCAGTAACTGGTATATATTCACGAGGAACTACACCACCAACAATTGCATCAACAAATTCATATCCTTTATCTGGATTTGGTTCAAATTTAACCCATACATGACCATATTGTCCACGACCACCAGATTGTTTAATATATTTACCTTCACAATCAGCTGTTTGAGTAATAGTTTCACGATAAGCAACTTGTGGACGACCAATATTAGCATCAACGCCAAATTCGTCTTTCATTCTTCTTACTAATACTTCTAGGTGAAGTTCACCCATACCACTTATAACTGTTTGACCTGTTTCAACATCAGTTTTATATTTAAATGTTGGGTCTTCTTCAGCAAGTTTTTGCAAAGCTTGGCCAAGTTTATCTTGATCAGCTTTACTTTTTGGCTCAATTGCTTCATCTATAACTGGTTCTGGGAATTCCATTCCATTCATTATAACTGGATTTTTTTCATCACATAATGTATCAGCAGTTGTAGTATTCTTAAGACCAACTAATGCTGCAATTTCTCCAGTATATACATCAGTAATTTCTTTTCTTTGATTGGCATGCATTTGTAAAATACGTCCAACTCTTTCTTTAACATTTTTAGTGCTATTCAATATATAAGAACCACTTGTTAAATGACCTGAATAAACACGGAAGAATGCTAAACGTCCAACATATGGATCAGTCATTATTTTGAAAGCCATTGCTGTGAATGGTTCTGAATCACTAGGATGTCTTTTTACTAAATTTCCATGATCATCAGTACAATCAATAGCTTCAATATCTGTTGGAGCTGGCATGTAATCAATTACAGCATCAAGAGCTAATTTAATTCCTGTATTAGAAAGAGCACTACCACATAATACTGGGAAGAATTCAGCAGCTAAAACTCCTTTTCTAATAGCAGCTTTTATTTCTGCAACAGAAAGTTCTTCTCCATTTAAGTATTTTTCCATTAAAGCATCATCAAATTCAACAGCTTTTTCAACTAATTCTAATCTTTTAGTTTGAACTAATTCCTTCATATCATCAGGAATAGGTATTTCTTTATAATTTTCATGTTGATCTTCTCTATCAAATGTATAAGCTTTTTGTTCAATTAAATCAACAATACCATGGAAATCATTTTCAGAACCAATTGGCCATTGAATTGGAGCATAATTTACTCCTAATCTTTTACCAATAGTATCTAAACTAAATTCAAAATCGGCTCCAAGTTTATCCATTTTATTAACAAAAATCATTCTTGGAACTTTGTATTCAGTTGCTTGTCTCCAAACAGTTTCAGATTGTGGTTCAACACCAGCATTACCATCAAGTAAACAAATTGAACCATCTAAAACTCTTAAACTTCTTTGAACTTCAACAGTAAAATCAACGTGTCCTGGAGTATCAATTATATTTAAACGATATCCTTTCCAATGGGCAGTAGTTGCTGCACTAGTAATAGTAATACCACGTTCTTTTTCTTGTTCCATCCAATCCATTTGAGATTCACCATCATGAGTCTCACCTATTTTATGAGTAATACCAGTATGAAATAAAACTCTTTCAGTAAAAGTTGTTTTACCAGCATCAATATGTGCCATTATACCAATATTACGAACTTTATCTATTGTAACATCTCTTGCCATAATTTATTACCATCTATAATGAGCAAATGCTTTATTAGCTTCAGCCATTTTATGAGTATCTTCACGTTTTTTAACAGCTCCGCCTACACCATTACTAGCGTCAATAATTTCATTTGCTAAATTTATAGCCATGCCCTTTCCATTTCTTAATTTTGCATAATTTACTAACCAACGTAACGCTAAAGTTTGAGCTCTTTCGTCACTAACTTCCATCGGTACTTGATAGTTTGAACCACCAACACGACGAGATTTAACTTCTAGTGCTGGACTAATATTTTTTAAAGCTTCATTGTAAACTTCCATTGGATCTTTACCAGTTTGTTTTCCAACTATATCAAAAGCTTCATATAATATTTTTTGTGCAGTTCCTTTCTTACCATCAACCATAATTGCATTTACTAATTTTGTAACAACTTTAGAATTATATATTGGATCTGGTAAGACATCTCTTTTAATTGCTCTTCTTTTACGCATATTTAATCCTCCTTCTAATATTTATTTTTATTATTTTCCTTTTTTAGTACCATATCTACTTCTTGCTTGTTTACGATTTTCAACACCATGAGTATCTAAAGTACCACGTACGATATGATAACGTACACCAATTAAATCTTTAACTCTTCCACCACGAACAAGTACTACACTATGTTCTTGTAAATTATGTCCTTCACCAGGAATATATGCATCGATTTCTTTTCCATTAGAAAGTCTTACACGAGCATATTTACGTAAAGCTGAATTGGGTTTCTTTGGTGTTTTTGTTCCAACACGAGTACAAACTCCTCTTTTTTGTGGACTTTTAACATCAGTAGTTTTTCTTTCTAATGTATTAAATCCAACATTAAGTACTGGACTTTTACTTTTTTTAGTTTTCTTGCTACGATTTTTCTTAACTAATTGATTAATTGTAGGCATTTTCCTCTCTCCTCTCTATTAACACGAATCCAAGTGTGTCTAAAATTCCCTTAAATTAAGTTCTACCAAGGTAGAACCTAATAAAATTCGATAATAATATACCATTTTATTATATGATTTGTCAACATTTTTTATTATGCTTTTTTAATAATTAGCAGTTTTATATTCTCCACAATTTATATAAGCTTTATAATAATTATTATCATTTATTCTACTTACAATAACGTATCCATCACATAAGCTTCCTTTATTGTCTTTAATATCATCAATAAAATTACCATTTTGTAAAACATCTAAATTTATACGAAAATCTGATGTTACTTGAATACTATTATTTTTAATATATTTTCTAGCAGCATCTTCCATTTTCGTTTCTAAATCCATATATATTTTATTACTATTAACATTTTCAAAAGATCCATATAATCTTGAAATAAAAAAAATAGACACAATCAATGCTAGTAATAAAAGAGCACTGATTAAAATCATTTCTGTTGTACCCCAACCATTTTTTTTCATTAAATAATTTCTCCTTTACTAAATTTTATCTTTAATTCTTATAAATAAATGACCAAATTGCTTACCATAAATACTTTTTCTTTCATAATCTATTGCTTTATATCCTAAACCATAATAAACATAAACATGTCCATCATCATAATCTTTAGTTTCTGTTTTTAAAACTATTAACATTGGTTCATTATTTTGATATCTAAAATATTCAACTATTAATAATCCCATATAACCTATTACTAAAGCAATTAATATAGTTTTAATAATAATTATTAATGTTTTTTTCAAAAACTATCACCATTTCAATTATAAATTAAATACCATAAAATTGCAATAAAGGTAAAATAACAATTGTAAAGAAAAAATTAAAGCAATTAAAAACTAGTAACAAAAATAAGTCACTAGTTTTTAATCATAAATTATGCAAGTTCTACTTCAGCGCCAGCTTCAGTTAACTTATCAGCAATGCCTTTAGCTTCTTCAGCAGGAACATTTTCTTTAATATTTCCTCCATTATCAGCTAAAGCTTTGGCTTCTACTAATCCTAAACCAGTAATTTCTTTAATAATCTTAATAACAGCAATCTTATTGCCACCAGCAGATTTTAAAACTACAGTTTGAGTACTTGGTCCTTCATTAGCAGCATCTGCACTAGGAGCAGCAGCTACTGCAACAGCAGATGGATCAACACCAAATTCTTCTTTCATTGCATCAACTAATTCTTTTACTTCAAGAATAGTCATTTCTTTTAATGCACTAATAAATTCATCTTTAGTTAATTTTGCCATTTTCTATTCCTTCCCTTCTAATTGTTCGGCATAAAGATTTAAACTTATTGATAAATCTTTTACATATTGAATCATACCACCTGCAAGCATAGTAAGTAATCCTTCTCTTGAAGGTATACTTGCATACTCTTTAATAGTATTGATATCAGCAACATTTCCGCTAATTATTCCAACACGAATATTAAGTTTATCATGACCTTTAGCATAATCAGATATAATTTTAATCGGTTCAAGTAAACTTTCACCAAACAAAATTGCAT
The DNA here is from genome assembly GCA_947629465.1 of uncultured Bacilli bacterium. Taxonomy (GTDB): domain Bacteria; phylum Bacillota_I; class Bacilli_A; order RF39; family UBA660; genus SIG200. Next base: position 17,194 of record CANRDZ010000009.1, read on the forward strand.
TTGGTCCTTCTAAAAATTCATTCATATTAATGTTAAGATCATCTAATGCTCTTTTTAAAAGTGTATTTTTATAAACTTTAATAGATGAATTAACATCATTAAGTTTATTTCTAAGTTCACTCATTTCAGCAACAGTTAAACCTTGATATTGAAATAAAATAACAGATTCACTATTTTTAACATTATCAATAATTTCCTTTACGATATTTTTCTTTTCATTAAGAATTTTTTCGCTTGCCATTTTTCCTCCTTATTATATTTTTAAGAAAAGCTTCCGATTAGGGAAGCTTAAAAAACAAAAGTTAATTAATTCCCCTCGGTAGGATTTTTAAAATTTACTTCCCTACTGTCTTCGGTTTTTTCTTTTCTTAAATTGTATTATAAACTACAACGTTTAAATATTCAAGTCTTAAATTAAAGTTCAAAAGAGTTTTTATCAACTTTGATTCCAGGACCCATAGTTGTAGCAATTGTAATTTTATCAATAAAGATTCCTTTTACAGCTTGTGGTTTAGCTTTATTAATAGTTCTTACAACATATTCTAAATTTTCTAATAATTTTTCTTCTTTAAAAGATACTTTACCAATGATAGTATGAATATTTCCATAAGAATCAGTTTTATAAGTTACCATACCACTTTTTAAATCTTTAATAACATCAGCTACTTTATTTGTTACTGTTCCAGTTTTTGGGTTAGGCATTAAACCTTTAGGTCCTAAAATATTACCTATTTTACCAACTTCTGGCATCATATCTGGAGTAGCTACGATTACATCAAAATCAAACCAATTTTCATTTTTTATTTTATCAATCATATCTTTATCGCCAACATAATCAGCTCCAGCATTTTTAGCTTCAGTAGCATAATCTCCTTTAGCAATAACTAAAACTTTCTTACTTTTACCTGTACCATTAGGCATTACTAATGATCCACGTAATTGTTGATCAGTTTTTTTAGCATCAATATTAAGTTTAATCGCAACTTCTACAGTTCCATCAAAATTAGTAGTAGATGTCTTTTTTACAAGCTTTGTTGCTTCTTCTTTAGAATATAATTTATCAGTATCTACTAGTTTAGCAACTTCCACATATTTTTTACTATGTTTTCTCATAATTCCCTCCTAACTGTGGTTAATTAGCGGACTTTTTATTTATTTTAAAATTATTCGTTATCTTCTGTTTCTTCTTTATCTTCATCGCCAATAACTGGTACATCTACAGGCATATCAGCTTTAGCTTCTTCTTCCATCGCTTCAAGTTCAGCTTCACGTTTTTGCATTTCTTTTTCTTCTTCCATTGCTTCTTTAGCTTGTTCTGCAAGTTCTTTATCATTACGTCCTGCTATAGCAATACCCATATTTCGTGCAGTTCCTTCAATGATATTCATAGCTTCTTCAACAGTATAAGCATTTAAATCAGGCAATTTTATTTCTGCAATACTTCTTAAATCAGCTTCACTAATAGTAGCAACAATTTGATTGGCTCCTTTAGCACTACCTTTATTAATTTTAGCGACTTTTTTAAGTAAAAAACCAGCTGGTGGAGTCTTTAATACGAAATCAAATGATCTATCATCATATATTGAGATTTCACAAGGAACAACATCGCCCATTTTTTCACGAGTTGCTTCATTAAATTTAGTACAAAACTCTTGTAAGTTAATACCTGCAGGTCCTAATACCGTTCCAACTGGTGGAGCAGGTGTTGCTTTTCCAGCTTCAAGTTCAAGCTTAATTTTTCTTACGATTTCTTTTGCCACGAAAACACCTCCTATAAAATTTTTCCGTGTTAGTGGTCAAGGGCAAATCCGCAACATTCCCTCCCACTAAACAAACAATTATATAAATTGCAAGTTAAATAATACCATAAATCATCTTTATTTGCAAGAGCTTTACTCTTAAAGTTTATGTAAAAAGATTAAAATTAATTATTTCTTTCTCGCTTTTTAAAGTATATTATGTTATTATTAAGTTATATTAAGGATAGAGGTTTTAATATGGCAAAAAAATTTTTTTATAATAAAGTGCACAATACTAAAAAAACAATCATTAATTTAGTCATAATTGGAGTTTGTATCATTGGTATTATAATTTGTTTTATAGTCACATCAAATTTCCAAGGTGAAAATAAAGTTAATGGTGAATTAAGTCTTAAAAGTGAAGTAACAATTGAAGTAAATGAAAATTTTAATGTCGAAATATTTTTCTCTAAAATTAGCAATGTTGATCTAAATAAAATTAAAATAACATATCCAGATAATTATGATAAATCAATTCCAGGTACGTACCAAATTACTTTAACAATTGATAAAAAAGATTACAATACAAATTTAAAAATAGTAGATACCAAAAAACCTGAATTAAAATTAAAAGAATTGATAATTAATGAAAATCAAACTTATAATGCTAAAGAATTTGTAACAAGTTGTACTGACAATAGTGGTAAAGACTGTAACATCGAATTTTACGCTGAAGATTTAAACGATGATGGTCAATTAATAGATTACTCAAATTATACTAAAGAAGGAATTTATCCTATTAAAATAGTAGCTAAAGATTCAAGCAATAATCAAACTGTATTAGAAACATCACTTATCATTAAAAAGGAAAATGAAGACAAACCTCCTATTACTGAATCTCCTTCAACATGTAAATATGGCAATAATTCTTATGATAAAGATAGTTATATATTAGCTCTAGATATTAGTAATGGTGGATGTGCAGTTTCATTTGATACTTATTATAATAAAAATGATGAAATAGATAAAATTACTGAAACAGAAACAGTAAGGATTATTAAAGACATTGATAAATTAAATCTACAAGGAAAAATTTATGTTACCAGAAATATAACAGCAATTCCAAATTTAACTAATGAAGGCATAGTTGGTTATGAATTAGAAATAATTTATAAATTAGAAAATGAAGATAGTTCTGAAATAGTAGCTAAATATAAATTAGATGTTTCAGGAAATAGAAATTTTTCAATTAATAAATATAATATTGAAAGTTAAAAAAAGATTGTAACCTAAATAAATAGTTACAATCTTTTTTATTTATATTTTTTATTAAAATTATTTATTAAAACTATTAAAGCACAAATAAAAGTTATCGTATAAAGTAATAAGAATCCTAAATACCATAAATTATTTATAATTTCATTTCGTGTTAATACTTCTAAATAATCATACCCTATATCTCTTATTAAATCAAAAGGTAATTTAATTAAAACTAAAATCACAACCATATAAACTAAATCAATAATCATTTTTTTTCTAATTTTAGAATCATGATTTTTAAAAGTATCACTAAAATTACTAAAGCTTTCTATCATTTTATTAAAAAAGCCTTTTTTCAACAATTTATAATCTATACCTCTTTTAGTATAAATTTCATTAGCTATTAGCTCAATATTTACATTATCATTAGATAAACTTTCACTATAATTAGCTATTTCCTTTTCTCGTTCATCTTTTAATAAAAATTTTAATTCATCATTAAGTTTATTTATATTTTTTTCTTTCATATTATCTACCTTATGTATATTATAACAAATAATTACAATTAAAAAAAGTAGTTAAACTACTTTTTACTTATAATTATTAAACCAGTCATTCCACCAATTAAAACAACAAATATACCAGCAATAATAACTAAATCACGATTACTAACACTTGATGAATCTTCATCTTCATTTGCAAGTATATCGCAATTAGCAGAACCATGAGGTACATTTAATTCATCAATATCAATATTATTTTCTTTAGCTATATTTGCTACAACATCAGTATATTTTTTATCAGTTTTATATGAAGTTATTTTATCATATAAACCATCTAAATCAGCTGCACTAGATTGAAAATGATCACCAACTACAATTGTTGGAGTACCTTCAATACTTTGACCAAAATGCTCTACAACTTTTTCCATTAAGCTTAAAGCTTGTTCATTACCAGTAATCCAAGATGGATTAGGTTGGGTAGTATAATCAGTTCCACACCAAACCTCTATATTTATTAATTCAAAATCATCAGGATTCTCTTTTAATTTTTTTTCAAAAAAATCAAATGCTTGTTCACAATAAGTACAGCCATTTTTTGTGAACATATAAACCTTTACATTATTTTGTTTAGCATAACTATAAGGTATCATCATAATTAATACTAACACAGTAATTAAACTTAATATTATTTTTTTCATTTTACCTCCAATTAAATTATTTTTTACTTATAACAATAATTCCTACAAAACCTCCAATTAGAATAACAAAAATTCCTACAATAATTATTATTTCTAAACTACTTGTTTCTTCAGGAACCTTTTTATATTTTTCAAGATCAACACCTAACTTATCAGCTTCTTCTTTAACAATGTCTACTTTTTCATCACTAGGTTTTTCTTGAGCTTCAACAATTTTATTATATATTTCTGTTTGATTATTTAAACCTACACTTAAATAATCACCTATAACAATTGTTGGAGTAGCAATTTTTACAGTATCACCATTTAATCTAGTTAAAGTTGCGATTAATAAATCATATAAAGAATCTTCTTTAACATTCCATTTACCATCGTATACTTCAATTATATATTGATCAAAAAGATCCGGATTCTTTTTTTGTAAATCGTCAAAATATTGAAAAGCTTTTTGACAAGCACTACAGCCATTTTTGGTGAAAACATATACCGGTACTTTTTCTGAAGCTAAAACTTTAGGCATTCCTAATAATATTACAATTAATGTAAAAATACTCAAAATAGCCTTCTTCATAATTTACCTCCCAAAAAAATTATAACAAACTTATTATATCTTTTAAAGTTATTTTTTTAGAGTTTTAAAAATTTTCACAATTCTAACTATTATTTCTTTATCATCTATATCAATTTTATTTGTACTTATTAAGGTTGCCAAACCATTTGCATATAACCATACATGCATAAATAATTCTTTAGCTTCATTAAATGTGTAACCTTGTTTATTAACTAAATTAATAATTGCTCCTTGATTCCATTTTTCATTTAATACATCATCAATACTTTTCCATTTTAAATTATTTGATAAAAATAAACTAATAAATAAATTTTTATAATATTTAGCAAATTCTACATATGCTACACATAAAGTAACTAATGCTTTTTTATTATCAACTCGGCTAGTAATAAATTCATCATATTCTTTATATATTTCTTTATAAATATCTTCTTTTATTTCTTCCATATTATTATAAATACGATATAAAGGTTTAGTAGAAATTTTTAATTCTTTAGCTAAATCTCTAGCATTAAGAGAATCCCATCCCTTTTTATTAATCATTACTACTGCCTTTTTAATTATAGCCTCTTTTTCTAGCTTACAACTTGCTGGCATTAAATCACCTCTCTAGTAACTATTGTTACCAAAATTATATAATTTTTAATTTTAATTGTCAAATTATTATTTTTTTAACTTATTTATCTCTTATACTAGCATTATATTTAGTACATATATTATCAATAATTTTATTAAATATTTCCATTACTTCTTCTTCTGTCAAAGTCCTTGTTTTATCTTCAAATGTTAAATTATATGCTATTGATTTTTTTGAATCATCTATTTTATCCCCAGTATAAATATCAAAAATTTTAATATTAGTTAAAAGTTTTCCACCATAAGATTTAATATCTTTAACTAAACTTTCTGCTAAAACAGATTTATCCAAAACAAATGCTACATCTTTTTCAATTGTTGGATATTTATTAAGTTCTATATATTTAACATCACTAGTTTTATGTTCAAATAAAGCACTTAAAGACATTTCACATATATAAACATCTTCTTTAGAAACATTAGGATGTAATTTCCCAAAATAGCCAATACTTTTACCATCAACAATAATTTCACAATTAATCTTTGGGTGAATTTCTTTAGGTAAATTACCACTTAATGTTAATGAATAACGATTATTTAAACCTAAAAATTCTAATAAATTTTCTATTACTCCTTTAATTAAATAAAAATCAGTTGTATAGTTTAAACTATTCCAAGTATTGAATAAATATTTACCAGTCATTGCAAAAGCAAGTTTAGTATCTTCAAAAAATTCATTATCTTTTTCACTATAAACATTTGCAATCTCATATAAATAAATATCTTTATTCTTCTTACTTAAATTATAATTTACTACTTCCATTAAAGAATTAAGTAAGCTTTGCCTTATTACACTTCTTTCTTTTAACATTGGTTTTAAAAGTTTAATAGGTTTATTAAAGTTATATATATATTTTTGACTATCTCCTTCACTAATTAAAGTATATGTTCTAATTTCATTAAAACCTAAAGAACGCATTCTTTTAGAAATAATTTTTCTAAATTTTATATTAGAACGATACTCACCCTTTTTAGTTCTAATTAAAGGAAGTGTTGGCTCAATATTATCATAACCCATTAATCTTCCAACTTCTTCAATTATATCTTCTTTTTGAGGATAAATATCTTGTCTTCTATTTGGCACAATTACTTCATAATTATCATTATTTTCTTGATAATCAAAACCTAAATTTGTAAGAGTTTCTTTAACATCATTATTAGTTACTTTCATACCAAGAATAGAATTAAAATCTTTTAAAGTAACTTTAATAACTTTTGGAGTTTTATCAACTTTATCATAAGATAAACTACCTTTAACTATTTTAGCATCAGCATATTTTTCCAGTAAATGACAAGCTCTTTTTAAAGCTAGAAGACAATATTCATAATTAAGTGGTTTTTCAAAACGAAGACTAGCTTCACTGCGAAGTCCAAGTCTAATTGAAGTATATCTTATATTATAGGGGTTAAACATAGCTGATTCAATTAAAATATTTTTAGTTTTATCTGTTATACCAGAGTTTAAGCCTCCCATAACGCCAGCAACACATAAAGGTGTATCACCATCTGTAATTAAAATATCATCTTTTATTAAATCTCTTTCTTCTTTATCCAAAGTAGTTATTACTTCACCATCTTTTGCCATACGAACAACTATTTTATCTCCAACAACATCTTTATCAAAAAAATGAAGAGGTTGACCATATTCAAGCATAACATAATTAGAAATATCCACAACATTATTAATACTTCTAACTCCTGCTACTTCCAAACGATGTTTAATAAAATCTGGTGATTCTTTTATTTTAACATCTTTAGCTATCATTAAATTATACATATAAACATTTGGAGTTGTTACATCTAAAGATACTTGATTATCAATTTTTTCATCTAATTCTTTAAAACTTATATCAGGCATTGTTACTTGTTTTTTTAAAACGGCAGCAACTTCGTAAGCAAAAGGAATATGATTATTACAATCTGTACGATTTGGATTTAAATCAAGTTCATAAGTTGTATCAGAAACATTCAAATAATCTAAAGCATTTACTCCTACGGGAGCATTTTTATCAAGTTCACAAATACCTTTACTATAATTTTCTTCTGTTTTTTCTTCTAAACCAAGTTCAAATAATGCACAAAGCATACCATTTGATTCCACACCTCTAATAACGCTTTTCTTTATCTCAAATAATTTATCGCCATCAGGTAATTTAGCTTTAGGGAGTGCTACGATAACTTTAATACCAGTTCTAACATTTGATGCCCCACAAACAATTTGTAATGTTTCACTACCAACATTAACCATACAAACATGCAAGTGATCACTATCAGGATGATTAGTACACTCTATAACTTCACCAACAACTAAATTATCAATCTTTGTTGTAGTTACTTTTTCAATATTAATACCAGAAGCCGTTATTTTATTAGCTAAATCTACTTTATCTTCATTTTTTACATCGACATAATCGTTTATCCAATTTAAACTAATTGCCATTTTAATACTCCCTTCTATCAAACTCTTTTAAAGTCCTAATATCATGATTAACATAGAATGTTCTTATATCATTTATACCATATTTAAGCATTGCTAATCTTTCGATACCAAAACCAAAAGCAAAACCATTCCATTTGTCTGGATCATAGCCACAATTTTTAAGAACAATAGGATTAACCATACCAGCTCCACCAACTGTTATCCAACCTGTCCCTTTACAAATATTACATCCCTTACCATTACAGTTAAAACAACTAATATCCATTTCAACGCTGGGTTCAGTAAAAGGATAAAATGATGGTCTAAAACGTGTTTTTCGGGCTTCTCCAAATAACATTTTGGCAACTGCCTCAAAAGTTCCTTTTAAATCACCTAAAGTTATATTTTCATCCACAAGTAAACCTTCCATTTGAGTAAATTGATGAGAATGAGTAGCATCATCTTCATCTCTTCGATAAGTCTTACCAGGACAAATAATTCTAATTGGTTCAACTCCTTTACATCTTAACATTTCCCTTACTTGAACAGGAGAAGTTTGACTACGAAGTAAATATTCATCCCCTTTTAGATAAAAGGTATCTTGAGCATCTCTAGCTGGATGACCTTTAGGCAAATTTAATAATTCAAAATTATATAAATCTTTTTCTACTTCAGGACCTTCCACAACATCATAACCCATACTCATAAGTAAATTTTCTAAACTTTCAATAATTCTTTCAATTGGATGAGCACTTCCTATTTCAATATGAACACCAGGTAAACTAACATCAATAGCATCTTTATTTAATTTTTCATTAATTAATTTTTCTTCTAAACTTTTACTTATTCTTTCATAATTTTCATTAAAAATAGCTTTTAATTCATTAACAGCCATACCAAAAGATTTTTTTTCTTCATTTGGTATAATTTTAATCTTACTATTAAGTTCTGTTATTGAACCATTTTTACCCATATATTCTTGCTTAAGAATATCTAATTTTTCTTTAGTATCAATATCATTAAATGCAATTTCTAATTCTTTTTTTATTTTATTTATTTCATCATTAAACATCTAAATTTCTCCTTTTAAACAAAAAATTTCATAAATATAGGTAAAGGACGAGGAAGACCCGCGGTACCACCTTTATTTATGAAATTAATCATACACTTTAATTCGTAATGTGAATTATTCAACAACATTCATTAATTGAAATTCGTAATTATTATTTATCTATAAATAATCTCACCTATATATTTATTCTCTTAATTAGAAATAATAATTCTACTTATTTTAAATCATCATGTTTTATTTATTAATAATTTTCTGCTTTTCTTTCAAAATAACTTTGAGGATGTTTACATACTGGACATACATCTGGAGCTTTTTTACCAATAACTATATGACCACAGTTTCTACATATCCAAATACGATCTTCATCACTTGAGAAAACTAAACCTTCATCAATATTTTCAATTAGTTTTTTATATCTTTCTTCATGTTCTTTTTCTATTTTACCTACTTCTTCAAATAAATAGGCTATGCGATCAAATCCTTCTTCTTTTGCAACTTTAGCAAATTCCTTATACATATCTGTCCATTCATAATTTTCACCTGCTGCTGCATCTTCTAAATTAGTATAAGTATCTGGAACTTCACCATTATGTAATTCTTTAAACCATAATTTAGCATGTTCTTTTTCATTATTTGCAGTTTCTTCAAAAATAGCTGCAATTTGTTCATAACCATCTTTTCTTGCCTTACTAGCATAATAAGTATATTTATTTCTAGCTTGACTTTCACCTGCAAAAGCAGCCATTAAATTACTTTCAGTTTTTGAACCTTTTAATTCCATAAATTCACTCCTTTTTCTATGAAAAATTATACGTCATAATAAAAAAAAAGTAAAGAAATTTATTTCTTTTTACTTTTTATCTTCTTTATATCTAAATAAGCTTTTTCTAACTCTTTTTTCTTTTCTAAATCTTTATTTTTACTTTTTTCACTATCAGATTTATCCAATTCTAAAGACTTTTCTTTTTCATTTTTATTATCATTATTTATCATTTTAATAATTTTTATTATATCTTTTATAAGAACATATAATGCTGGAACAACTACAATAGCTAACCATCCAAATTTACTAGCTAAAAAATTTTGTAATTTTCCAAGGCCTGGAATAACGGCTTTTACTACTCCAATAATATTACTTTCTTTTACACATCCTTCATCGTTTTGAGGATTATTATCACCTCTTGTGAGATAGCATAAAGATCCATCATCTAATATTTGGGTACCGACAACTCGGTGTGTTACTGTTAGCCCATAATTAACTTTCCAGTTTGAAATAAAAGTTATAACATCATTTACTTCAACATCTTTTTTAGCATCATTTACTTTAACATTAACAACAGCGTCCAAAACACTAATATTAGGTTCCATGCTTTGAGAAATAATAGTATATATAGAGAAAACAGGTTCAAATTTTTCACCTTTAGTTTTATATAATTGCAAAGAAATATAATAATAAATTAGAAGAACACCAATAATCATAAGCAAAACAAAAACAGTCCAACTTATAACTGTTGAAATATAACTAAATAAGCCTTTAAAATTATAATGTGTTTCATCCATTTTATTATTATCCATAATTATACACTTTCTTTATAATCAATTCTCAATGACGCTTTAATATTATTACCGACATTGTATTCAGCCTTTTTAATAACTGTTTCACTTTTCAAATACATAGTAATTATTTCACCTGGAGCACTAGATAATTCATAATTTGTTAAAACTTTTAACGTAGAAACAACGCCAGCAATATCATAATAATTATCCGTCATAGGACTAAGAGTTCCTTCATAAGTTGATATAACATTATTTACATAAGTCCAATTTTCATTATCAAAAGAATAAGCGAATCTTACTCTAATATCACTATCTTCTTTAGAAATACTATTACCAGAAAAACTATTTTCTAAAATATTATATTTAACATCAAATTTAACAATATTAGTATCTTTAATATCATTATTAGTTTGAATAGATATAGAACTTTTTCGTTCAATTAAAAATTCATCATTTTCTAAACTTTCTATTTTTTTATTAAATTCTCCTTCATTATTTATAAAAATAGAACTTTTATTATTTTTTATTTCAATTGTTTCTATACCATCATTTAGTTTATTTTTATTTAAATAATATTTTCCTATATACATAAAGGAATTAAAAAGAGTAAAACCAAAAAGAACTATTAAAATAAATAATAGTAAAACTTGAGAAGAATTTTTATAATGAGCAATATTTCTAATATCTATATCTTCTTTGTCATCATAAATTTTTTGCTTTTTTTCAACCTTTTTATTCATATGTTCACTCTTATTCTAAATAAAAGTATAGCATAAGATTTTTTTTAATTCAATAAATTGTTATTAAATGTTATAATAAATTTAAGGTGATTAGAATGAAATTAAATAATAAAGTAGCGATTATAACTGGATCAAATTCAGGAATTGGTTTAAGTATTGCTAAAGCATACATTGCAAATGGAGCATCTGTTACAATTTGTGGAACAAATAAAGATAAACTTGAAAATGCTCAAGAGGAAATTTTAAGTGAATTTAAAGATGCTAATATTTTAGCAATTCAAGCTGATGTTACAAACACAGAAGATGTAATTAATCTATTTAATGAAACTATCAAAAAATTTGGTCATTTAGATATTTTAGTTAATAATGCCGGTATTGCTCCAAGAAAAAGTATAGAAGAAACTAATGATGATGAATTTGTTAATACGTTAAATATTAATACTGTAGGGTCTTTTAAATGCACTAGAGAATCAATAAAATATATGAAAGAAAAAGGAGGAAGTATTATTAATACTAGTTCATTTGTATCTCTATATGGTTCACCATATCAAGCAGCATATTCGGCAAGTAAAGCAGCGATTAATGGTTTAACTAAATCAAATGCTAAAGAATTAGGGAAATATAATATTAGAGTCAATGCTGTTGCCCCAGGAGTAGTAATGACGGAAATGGTTAAAAAAGATTGTGATGAAACAACTATTGATAGACTTAAAGCATTAACTCCACTAAAAAGAGGAGCAACCCCAAATGATTTAGTAGGAATATATCTATATTTAGCTAGTGATGAATCTTTATTTACTACTGGAACAATAATAAATATTGATGGTGGTCTTGTAATGTAAAAAGAGTTGTAAAAAACAACTCTTTTCAGACTGTTGACAAAGTAAAATTTGTTAATAGTCTTTTTATTTTAAGAAAAATATAATATAATAAAGAAGTAAGGTTGCTTATTGTACCTAAAATATAAGCTTACAAACCTTACTTTTTTAATGGAAAAATGATATAATAAATATAGGTACAATAAGGAAGTAAGTGATGAAAATGTCAATGACCAGACAAAGTTATAAAAATGATTGTATAATATTAAGTACATTAGAAGAATTAGTACCAAAGGAACATTTAGTAAGAAAACTAGATAATTGTATGGATTTTACATTTATAGAGGAATTAGTAAAAGATTTATACAGTGAAATAGGAAAACCAAGTGTTCCACCAATGGTACTTTTTAAATTAATATTTATAAATATAATATTTGGAATAAATAGTATGAGAAGGACATGCGAAGAATGCAAAGTAAATATAGCATACAGATGGTTTTTAGGGTTAAGTATGTATGATGATATACCTAATTATTCAACATGGAGTAAAAACTACATAAGAAGATATAAAGATAGCGAAGTATTTAATGAAATATTTGAAAAAATATTAAATCAAGCAATAGAATATAAATTTATAGATATGGAAAGTGTGTTTG
>CANRDZ010000010.1 GCA_947629465.1 uncultured Bacilli bacterium
GCAAGTGATGATGGAACATGTACAATCGATAGTGGATTAGAAGAAGATACAGAATACACTATAACAGGAAGAGTAACCGATGTATCAGGAAGATATACAGAAAGTAGTGCAAAAGTTAGAACAGATACTGCCGGTTTAAAAATAGGAGAATATGTTCAAAGTATGAATCCAAGAGGATTAAGTGATGTAATACTAGGTGATATGTACCGGTTTGTTGGAACAAAAGAAGATGTCGATAATTACATATGTTTTGGATATAATAATGCCGAAACAGATTGTACAGAAAATAGTGAATATATGTACAGAATAATAGGCATAACTGAAGATGGAGAAGTAAAAATTATTAAAAATAAACCACCAGGAGGGGTAGAATCGGAAACAATAATTTGGAATGAATATGGCGATGAAAGATGTGACGATGGAAGTTGTGATTGGCCAAATTCAAATTTATTTAAAGAATTAAATGGCAATTTTTATTTAAATACTTTGTCTACTTCTTGGAGCAGTAAAATAGCTGAACATAATTGGTGGTATGGTGATATAGCTTTAGATGATATGGTTGGTTTAAATAAATCTAGCCCAGAAGATTATCCGGCAAATGAAATGTATTTAATAGAAACTGGTAAAAAGATTGTTCATCAAGGTTGGAATACTGATGGTTTAAATTATAAAGATTCAGTGTGGGAATCTTCCCAAAAAGTAAAAGCAAAGATTGGTTTAATGTATCTTCATGATTATTATTATGCATATAGTTTAGATTATAAATCAAATATTTTTGCTTCATGTATTATTGATGAATTAGACGCTAATTGTAGTAATAGTTGGTTATTTATAGGTACTAATTACTATGACATGTGGCTAGGAGGAGGAGAGTGGTTCATGACTAGATATGGACATAAATGTGGTCAAGCCACATGGGCCGTTGATGGAGTCGAGACACAATTATGTAAGAACGTTTGGGATTTATATGCGTGGCGAGTTTACGAATACGTTGATGGAGATGACTTGACTCGTTCGTCCTTGTATTCCAGACCGGTCTTCTATCTTTCAACAGATATTCGAATTGGTGATGGTAATGGTTCAGTTAGTAAACCTTTTATAGTTAAAGAGTAATTAGAAGAGATTAAAGAGTTTTTATAGAACTCTTTTAATTTTAATAAAATAATATTATAATTTAATTATTGGAGGAATAGTATGTATGCAGAATGTTTAATTGAATATCCAACTAAAAAAATAGATAAATATTTTACTTATATTGTTCCTCTTAAGTTAAGGGGAGTACTTAAAAGAGGAATGAAAGTACTTATTCCTTTTGGAAATAAAGTAATTAATGGATTTGTTATAAATATTAAAAATGATTTTGAAGAAGAATATAGTTTAAAAGAAATAATTGATATTGTAGATAGAGAATTAATATTAAATGAAGAATTGATGCAATTAGGAGAATATATTAAAGAGAAAACTTTATGTCCTTTAATTGTAGCTTATCAATCGATGTTACCTAGTTCTTTAAAAATAAAAAAGAGTGATGTTAATTATAATTTTTATAAAAGTTATTTAGTTTTAAATAAAGATAAAGAAGAAATTAATAAATATTTAGATAATTATCATAAAGATAATGAACAAACTAAATTATTAAAAGAATTATTAATAAATGATCGTGTTTTAAAAAAAAATTATAAAGCTTATAGTATAAAATGTTTAAAAGAAAAAGATTTAATTAAAGAAATTAAAGAACAAGAATATAGAATTAATAAAGATACTTCAGATATAATAAAAAATGTTTTAAATGAAGAACAAGAAATAGCTTTTAAAGAAATTATCAATTGTTCAAAAAATAATGTTTTTTTGCTTGAAGGTATAACTGGTTCAGGTAAAACAGAAGTATATTTAAATGTAATTAATAATACTCTTAATAAAGGAATGACAGCGATTATGTTAGTTCCTGAAATTACTTTAACAATGCAAATTGTAAATCGTTTTTATGAATGGTTTGGTTCTAAAGTAGCTATTTTACATAGTGCTTTATCAAATGGGGAAAAATATGATGAATATTTAAAAATATTAAGAGGGGAAGCTAGAGTAGTGGTTGGTACTCGTTCTGCTATTTTTGCTCCTTTAAAAAATATTGGTGTTATTATCATTGATGAAGAACACAGTGATACTTATAAGCAAGAAAATTCTCCTCGTTATAACGCTAAAGATATAGCTATTAAAAGAGGAATATATCATGATTGTCCTGTTATATTTGGCAGTGCAACCCCTACATTAGAAACAAGGGCAAGAGCTATAAAGGGTGTATATAAACATTTAAAATTAACAAAAAGAGTTGGTTTATCTAATCTTCCTAATGTTTTATTAGTAGATATGATTGAAGAAGTTAAAAAGAAAAATTTTATTTTTAGTGAAATATTAATTAAAAAAATTAAAGAAAATTTAGATAATAATTTACAAACTATAATTCTTTTAAATAGAAGAGGATATTCAACTATTATTAGTTGTTCTGTATGTGGTTTTACTTATAAATGTCCAGCTTGTGATATAACTTTAACTTATCATAAAAGTAGTAATAGTTTAAGATGTCATTATTGTGGATATACTATTTGTAATGATTCAGTATGTCCTAATTGTAAAGAAAATTCTTTAAATTATTTAGGAATTGGGACAGAAAAAGTGGAATTAGAATTAAAAAAGATATTTAAAGAAGCAAGAATACTTAGAATGGATCAAGATACAACTAGTAAAAAAGGAGCTCATGAAAAAATAATTCAAAGTTTTAAAAATCATGAGGCAGATATTTTAATTGGAACTCAAATGATAAGTAAAGGTTTAGATTTTCCTTTAGTTACTTTAGTAGGAGTTATAAATGCTGATAATTCTCTTAATATTCCTGATTTTCGAAGTAATGAAAAAACTTTTGCTCTTTTATATCAAGCAAGTGGAAGGGCTGGTAGAAATAAATATAATGGTGATGTTATAATTGAAACATATAATCCTGATAATTTTGTTTTAAATTGTGTTAAAAATAATGATTTTAATAGCTTTTATAATTATGAAATGAATAATCGAAGAATGCTTAAATATCCTCCTTATTATTATTTAGTGAATATTAAAATTATTTCTAAAGATTATAATTTAGCTTTAGAAAATGCTACGAAAGTTTGTAATTATTTAAAAAATAATATTGCTAAAGATTCTATTATATTAGGACCAACTACAGCAAATATATTTAAATTTAATAATAATTATCGATTTCAAATTGTAATTAAATATCGTTTTGATAATTATTTAATGAAAGCTTTAAAAGAATTGGATGCAATTTATTTAAATGAAAATAATATTAGTATAGAAATTGATATTGATCCTGAAAGAATTTAAATTTTGTCAATTATATTTAAAAAAGAATTCTCAAATTTACTTATTTTGGTATCCGTGTTATAATTTTAGTTATGGTGATTATATGGATTTTATAAAAAAATATAATTTAGAAGGGATTAATAAAGACTTATTAGAAGAAGCTTTAACTCATAGTAGTTATTCTAATGAACATAAAGGTTGTAATAATTATGAAAGATTAGAATTTTTAGGAGATGCAGTTTTAGAACTTTTAACTAGTGAATATTTTTATAAAAATACTTCTTTTAATGAAGGGCAAATGACAAGAAAAAGAGCTAGTTTTGTATGTGAACAAGCTTTAGCTCATTATGCAAGAGAAGTTGGAATTAATAAATATATAAGAGTTGGACATGGACAAGAAAATAATGTTAATGATACTATAATTGCTGATGTTTTTGAAAGTGTACTAGGTGTAATTTATTTATCATTTGGAATTAATAAAGCTAAAGAATATATTTATGAAATAATGGTTCCATATATTGAGAAAGATTTTGTCTTTTTTGGAGATTATAAAACTTTATTACAAGAATATGTTCAAACAGATAAAAAAAGTTTAGAATATATTTTAGTAAATGAATATGGTGAAGCTCATGATAAAACATTTGAAGTAATAGTTAAAATTAATGATATAGTTTATGGAAAAGGAATAGGTAAAAGTAAAAAAGAAGCTGAACAAAAAGCAGCTTTTGATGCTTATAAAAAATCAGCAAAATAGATTATAGGTGTGATTGTATGTATTTAAAAAGAATAAGATTAGAAGGATTTAAATCATTTGCAAATAAAACTATTTTTGAATTAAATCGAGGAATAACGGCAATTGTAGGTCCTAATGGAAGTGGAAAAAGTAATATAGTAGATGCTATTAGATGGGTATTAGGTGAACAATCTATTAAATCACTTCGGGGAACTTCATCAATGAGTGATGTTATTTTTGCTGGTTCTTCATCTCTTGCTCCTTTAAATAAAGCATCAGTTATATTGACTTTTGATAATAATGATCATTATTTATCTTCAAATTATAGTGAAATTGAAATAAAAAGAAGTGTATATGCTAGTGGTGAAAATGAATATTTTATAAATAATAATAAAGTTAGATTAAAAGATATAACAGATTTATTTATAGATTCTAAAGGCTGTGATTCTTTTAGTATTATTTCACAAGGAACAGTAACTGATATTGTAAATTCGAAACCTATTGAAAGAAGAGTAATATTTGAAAGTGCAGCTGGATGCTTAAAATATAAAAAAAGAAAAGAAGAATCATTGAAAAAATTAGCTCAAACTAAAGATAATTTAGATAGTATTAATTTAGTTATTGATGAACTTAAAAATCAAGTTGAGCCATTGAAAAGACAAAGTGAAATTGCTACTAAATATTTAGAATATAAAGATGATCTTAAAAATATAGAAATAGCTTTAATTACAAAAGATATTACTAATTTAAATAATGATTATCAAAAAATGATTGAAAAAGAAGCTGATTTGAAGAAAAAATTAGAAGCATCTAATTTAAATTTACAAAATGAAAAAATAGAAAAATTAAAATTAGATATTTATAAAATAGATGATAAAATAAATGATACTAATAAACAAATTTTAAGTTTAACTGAAGAAATTTCTCTTTTAGATAGTGAAAAAAGAATTAATTTAGAAAGAAAAAAATATGAATATAGTGATGATGCAATTAAAAATAATTTAATTAATTTAAAAGAAGATGAATTAAATTTAATTAAAGAAATTGAAATTTTAAATAATGAAATAGATTTATTAAATCAAGATATAGAGAAAAAAAATAATTTTTATCTTGAAAAAATAAACGAATTTAAAAGTATTGCATTAAAAAAAGATACTTTTTATAAAGAGTTAGAACAAAATGAAAAAGAAAAAATACAATTAGAAAATAAAATTGATATTTTAGAATCAAGTATTATAAATAATGAAAGAATACCATTAAGCGTTAGAAATATTTTAAATAATCCTAGATTAAAAGGAATTCATAATACGGTTGGTAATTTAATTGATATACCTAATGAATATGCTTTAGCAGTTGATACAGTTTTAGGAGCTAGTGCTAATTTTATTATTGTTCAAAATGAGGAATCTGCTAAAGAAGCAATTAATTATTTAAAAGAAAAAAATATTGGAAGAGCAACATTTTTACCTTTAAATATTATTAAATCAAGATATTTAGATAAAAGTACTATTGAACGAATTGAAAATGTTTTTGGCTATGTGGGAATTATGTCTGATTTATTAACTTATAGTGATGAATATAGAACTATTATTGAAAATCAATTAGGTAATGTTATAGTAGTTAAAACTATTGATAATATGAATTTAATTGCTAAAATATTGGATTATAAATATCGAGTAGTATCTTTGGATGGTAGTATTATTTATGCTGGTGGTTCTATAAGTGGTGGAGGAGTTAGGGTATCTTCTAATCTAAATAGTAAAATAGAATTAGAAAATGCTAAAAATAAATTAGATAGTCTTAATTCTAAAATCGAAAATTTAAATGAAGAATTAAAAGTAATAACTAATGATTATGATATTTTAAATAATAATTTGAATAAAAATAAAGAAGAATTAACTTTATTAAATGTTTCTAAAGATAGTAAATTAAATATTTTAGATAATTTGGATACTAAATTAAAAAATGTAAAAAATGATATTTTAGGTCTAGATAATTTAAAAAGTAAAACTTTAGATAAAGAATTAGAAATTGTTATGAATAAATTAAATACTTTAACAATTGAAAAAGAAAAACTTGAACAAAATTGCAATTATTTAAAAGAGCAAAAGAATGATTTAAATAATACTTTAAATGATATTGAACTTGAAAATAGTAAGACAAATTCATTTATAAGATCAATTCAAACTGATCTTAATAATGTAAGTGTTAATGTTGGTAAAACAAATGTTAAATTAGATAATTTATTATTAACATTAAATGAAGATTATAATATGACTTATGAATATGCTAAAAGTAATTATGAATTAGATTTAGATGAAGATTTAGCTAGAAGTAAAGTTAATAAATTAAAAGTTGAAATAAAAAATTTAGGAGAAGTTAATACTGGTAGTATTAAAGAATATGAGAGAGTTAATAGTAGATATACATTTCTTATTAATCAGAAAACTGATTTAGAATTATCTATTGAAAGTTTATATAATATTATAAATGATATGGATAATATTATGGAAGAAAAGTTTAAAGATACTTTTTCAAAAGTAGCTTTAGAATTTAGTAAAGTTTTTAAAATAATGTTTCAGGGAGGAACAGGAAAATTAGAACTTACTGATCCAAATGATTATTTAAATACAGGCGTTGAAATTGAAGCTATACCTCCAGGTAAAAAAATCCATAATACGCAAAGTTTATCAGGAGGAGAAAAAAGTTTAACGGCAATTTGTTTATTATTTGCTATTTTAAATGTTTCGCCAATTCCTTTTATCATTTTAGATGAAGTAGAAGCAGCTTTAGATGAAGTTAATGTTGATTTATTTGGAGAATATTTAAATAAAAAGAAAATGGAAAGCCAATATATTTTAATTACTCATAAAAAAAGAATGATGGAATATGCTGATGTTTTATATGGTATAACTATGCAAAATGCTGGGGTATCTAAAGTAGTTTCAGTTGAACTTTCTAATGTTTAATTAATAAAAAAATGCGTTATATTTCACGCATTTTTTCTTTGTCTTTAAAAGGATTTTTTTTATCAATTTTATCTATAAAAAGAATTCCATTTAAATGATCCATTTCATGTTGAAAGGCAACAGATATATCTTCTCTTACTCTTATTTCTTGTTTATTACCATTAATATCTTGGTAAGTTATACTCATTCTTGCATATCTTGGTACTATGCCTTCTACCTCTCTATTAACAGATAAACATCCTTCACCTTCACCAACATATATAAGTTCTTCACTATGACTTATCATTTTAGGATTAATAATAACATAATTTCTAAATTCTTCTTCATTTATTTCTTCGACAATAATAAAGATATTTTTGGGAATACCGAGTTGAATAAAAGCAAGACCCATTCCTGGTCTTAAATTATATTTTTCGTAATATTTTTCAATTTGACTCATTTTTAAGTAGGTAATAATATCGTCAATAATTTTTTTGTCTTCTTTAGATAAAGGAAAAGTAACTTCTTTACTTTTTAATCTTAATGTTTTATCTTTTTCATCTAAAATTTTAATTTTTGGAAGTTCCATTTTTTATTCTCCTTCTTTTCTTAATATAAAGAATTGTATCTAATGTATGTTTTAAATTAACAATAGCACTTTCATATATTTCCCTTACTTCTGGTTCCAAACCTTCATCTTTTAATAAATTTTCATAATGAGTAATTAAAATATTAATTTCGTCGATATCTTCATCACAAGAAATTATTGGTTTATCTCTTAAATTCTTTTCTCTAATATAATTAATGACAAACATTGCTAAATCTCTTAATCTAGTGAAATCTCTTGTTTTTCTATTATTGGCATTTTTCTTAATTGTGTATTTTAAAAGAAAATCAGACATGGCAGGATAAACATTGGCCGGGATTAAACCTGTTTCACAAAATTTATTATAGCCATTTTTTATTATAGTTAAACTAGTTTGAAAAAAGGAAACATTTATTAAATTTTTATAATATCTATCAAAAAAATTATTCATAAAATCTTCATCTGATATATGAGTGATAAAAAAATTAGATAATCTTTTAAAATCAAAAAATTTTTGATCGCGAGCGTAAGAAACACCATATGGTAAAATTTTAATTTCATTAGTTTTATTTTTTTTAATACCAATTCCAAAAGTGGCATTATTTAAATCATTTGGTAAAGAACCACAATTGATAAGGTAAAAAAATAATTCATCTTCATCTGTAAACTGTGATGTAAAGTTCGTTATTTCTTTTAAAGATGTTTCATCCCTTAAATTTTCTTGATTCATATAATTTTTGATTTCTATTATGTTTTCTGTATTATAATATACTAAACAATATTTCATAAAATCCCCTCAAACTATATAGATTATAGCATATTTACTGTTGTTTGTCAAAATTGTGTCAATTTGACTTTATGAAAAAAACTTTTAAAAAAATGTAAAGTATGTTATTATTATTTAAGGTGTTTATATGCAAGAGGTAAATTTAAGAAATTTTTCAATTATTGCCCATATTGATCATGGAAAAAGTACTTTAGCAGATAGAATATTAGAACTTACTGGTGCTGTTTCTAAAAGAGAAATGAAAGATCAACTTTTAGATAGTATGGATATTGAAAGAGAAAGAGGCATTACAATTAAACTTAATACTGTTAAATTAAAATATATTTATGATAATAAAGAATATATTTTAAATTTAATTGATACTCCTGGACATGTTGATTTTTCTTATGAAGTTAGTAGGAGTTTAGCTGCTTGTGAGGGAGCTATTTTAGTAGTTGATGCCGCTCAAGGAATTGAAGCTCAAACTCTAGCTAATTTATATTTAGCAATGAATCAAAATTTAAAAATAATTCCGGTTATTAATAAGATAGATTTGCCCAATGCCGATATTAATAAGGTAAAAAATGAACTTATTAAAGTATTAGGATTTAGTGAAGAAGAAATAATTTATACTAGTGGTAAGACTGGCGAGGGAGTTAAAGAATTGCTTGATGCAATCGTAACAAGAATCCCTGCTCCTAAAGTAAATTTAAATGCCAAAACTAGAGCTTTAATTTATGATTCTTATTTTGATAGTTATAAAGGAGTTGTACTATTAATTAAAGTAGTAGATGGGCAAATAAAAGTGAAAGACAAAATTAAAATGTTAGCTACTAATAAAGTTTTTGAAGTTACTGAACTTGGAGTTAAAACGCCTAAAGAAGAATTTATTAATGAATTAAAAAGTGGGGAAGTTGGTTTTTTAGTAGCTGCTATTAAAGATATTCAAAGTGTCCATGTTGGTGATACTATTACAGTTATTGGATCAGAAAGTGATGAAGCATTAGCGGGATATCAAAAAATGAAGCCTATGGTTTATTCTGGAATTTATCCTATTGAAGCAAATAAATATGAATTATTAAAAGAAGCTTTAGAAAAATTAAAATTAAATGATGCCTCTCTTTCTTTTGAACCAGTTACAAGTGAAGCTTTAGGTTTTGGTTTTCATACAGGTTTTTTAGGTCTATTGCATTCTGAAATAATTACAACAAGATTAGAAAGAGAATTTAATTTAGATATTGTAGTAACAAGTCCAACTGTAGTTTATCATGCTTATCTTACTGATGGAACAATGGTTGTTGTTGATAATCCTAGTAAAATGCCTTTAAGAGAAAAGATTAGTAAAATTGAAGAGCCATATATTTATACAAATATTATAGCGCCATCTACTTATGTTGGCCCTATTATGGAATTATGTCAAGATAAAAGGGGTATTTATAAAAGTATAGATTATATAAATGAAGAAAGAGTAAATATTCATTATGAAATTCCTTTAGCAGAAGTAGTTTATGATTTTTATGATAAACTTAAAAGTCATACAAATGGTTATGCTTCATTTGATTATGAATTAATAGGTTATAAAGAAAGTAATTTAGTTAAAATGGATATTTTATTAAATGGGCAAAAAATAGATGCTTTATCTTTAATTGTTCATAAAGATGAAGCATATAATAAGGGAAGAAATATAACTAAAAAGTTAAGAGAAGTAATTCCTAGACAAATGTTTCAAGTAAGTATTCAAGCTGCAATTGGTTCTAAAATAATTGCAAGAGAAGATATAAGTGCAATGCGTAAAAATGTTTTGGCTAAATGTTATGGTGGCGATATAACTAGAAAAAAGAAATTACTTGAAGCTCAAAAAGAAGGTAAAAAAAGAATGAAAATGATTGGTAAAGTAGAAGTACCTAGTGAAGCATTTTTAAGCATTTTAGGAGGTAGTGATAATGGAAGAGATTAAATATAAAAGAAGAATTAATCAAAAAATGGTTCAAGAATTTATTTTATTATTAGATCTTTTTTTAAAAACAAATAAATCAGATATAGAATTAAGTGAAATGACTGGTATTTCATCTTCAACAGTAGGAAGAAGACTTTTAGATAAAGATTTAATGTTTTTAGCTTTTCCTGATAAAAGTTTAGAAGAAATAAATGAATTATATTCTAAAATTAAAAATTTAAGACAAGATAATTTGAAACAAGCTAAAACTTTAGGAGGCCAAAATTCTATTTTAAATAATGCTTATTATAAAGATGAACAAGGACATTTTGCTGGCAGTGGTAAATTAAGTTTAAAGATTTTTTCTGAAGATATAGATTTTCAAAATAAATTATTATGGCATATTGCTCATACATTTGGTCTTCATCTTGATACATTAAGTAAATTATTAGGTATTTCATCTCATGAAATAAATAGTATTTTATGTACAACAAGACCTGAATTTTTTCAAGCTCATAAATTTTTAACTACATATGATAAAACAGATCAATCTATAGCTGTAGAAAATTTTCTTTCTTTTTATTATCAATATTTAAAAGCAGTAAAAGAAAGAAATGCTAATCAAAGAAAAGAATTATTGGGTTATGTAACAGATTCTGATGTTATTAAATTAAGAGCTAAAAGAAAAAATGAAGGTACTAATTTGCCTATAAATGATGAAGACATCAAAATAATATTAAAATATCAACTTAAATATTGTTTAACTGTGCGAGATGTAATTACATATTGTTGTGTTGATTATGGCCATTATAAATATAAATTAAGTGAATATTTAAGTCACAAAGAAAATGAATTTTTAAAAAATCGTTATTTATCTTTAGCTAATTTTATTTATAATGAAAGAGGCGTATATAATAATGCCAAATGCCGTTACTAGTGTATATATTCATATACCTTTTTGTAAATCCATTTGTTCTTATTGTGATTTTTGTAAAGTTTTATATAAAAAAGAATGGGCTGTTCTTTATTTAAAATGTTTAAAAAAAGAAATATTAGATCGCTATATGGGAGAAGATATAAAAACTATTTATATAGGGGGAGGAACTCCTAGTGCTTTATCTTTAAAAGAAATTGAATATCTTCTTAATTTAACTAATTATTTTAAAAAAGATAAATTAGAAGAATTTACTTTTGAATGTAATATTGAAGATTTAACTGAAGAATTATTGCTTTTACTTAAAAGATATAATGTTAATAGATTAAGCATTGGGATAGAATCATTTGATGAAGAAAATTTATTATTAATGAAACGATATAATACTTTTAACGATTCTTTAGAAAAAATTAATTTAGCTCGAAAAATAGGTTTTAATAATATAAATCTAGATTTAATATATGCTCTTCCTAAAGAGAAATTAAAAACTCTTAAAAATGATTTAAAACTTTTAATAAAATTAAAACCAGAACATATAAGTACTTATAGTTTAATTATTGAAGATAATACTTATTTAAGCTATAAAAAATGTAAGCAAATTGATGATGTTTTAGATGCTAAAATGTATGATTATATTTGTAAATTTTTAGAAAAGAATAATTATGAACATTATGAAATTAGTAATTTTGCAAAAAAAGGATATCAATCAGTTCATAATTTAGTTTATTGGCACAACGAAGAATATTATGGTTTTGGTTGTGGTGCTTCCGGTTATATAGCTGGAGTAAGATATGATAATACAAGAAGTTTATCTAATTATTTAAAAGGTGAATACAAAGATAATGATAATTTATTATCGACTGAAGATATTATGGAATATGAAGTCATTTTAGGATTAAGACTTTTAAAAGGTATTAATTTAGAAAGTTTTTATCAAAAATATAATGTAAAATTAGAAGATAAATTTCCTATTAAACCTTTAATAAAAAATGGTAATTTAATTTTAAAAGAGGGAAAGGTTTTTATAAATCCAAAATATATATATGTAATGAATGAAATTTTATTAAAATTAGTATAAATTATTTATTTTAATTTAAAATAAAACTAGAAAGATTCTAGTGATAATATGCTTAAAGATTTAAAAGTCTTAAATGGTAATTTAGAATTAGCATTTAATGAGTATAATTATATATATACTATTGAAGTAGAGGAAAATGTTTTAAAATTAGAGATGGATTTTAAATATGAAGATGGAGTAGTAATTGAAGTTGTTGATAATGATTTAAAATACAATGATAATATTGTATATGTTAAAGCAAGTAAAGATAATAAAGAAGATGTATATGTTTTATATGTTCATAAAAATATTGTTAGTGAAACTAGTGGGATAGATATTTATAAAGAAAGTTTAGAAGTAAAAGAAGAAAAAGTGGATCTTTATAAAGTTCAAATATTATCTGTAAGTATTTTTTTATTATTAGTTATAATTTTCTGCCTATTATTTAAGAAAAAGAAATTAGTAAAATAGTTTTTTTGACAAATGATCAAAGAAATATTATACTAGTTTTTTTAGGTGAAGTAATTATGTCAAAAGCAGTAATAAAATTAATTGATTATTTAAATGATTCTATTAAAATAGTTCAAAAAAATTTAAGTATTAGATTATTAGTAGAAAATAGAATGCCTAATGATAGTGATAATGAATATTTTAATGCGATAATTACAAGAAAAAATTTTATTAGATTTTTAAATTTACCAAAAGAAGATTGGGATAAAATTGGAGAAATATTTGTTAATTTTAAGGAATTATCTGAACTTCTTTTTAATGCTAAATTAAAAAGAAAAGAAAAATTAGAAATAATTATGTTTATTATTGAAAGAAATATAAGTACGGGAATGCTTTCTAATTATGGCTCTACTAATTATTATTTAAATACAAATCTTTTAAATAATTATCATTTTAAAAATGTTTCTTTAAATGAAATTCTTGCTTTTTTAAATTCAAAAAAATATTATGAATTAACTATGAAAAGGGAAGATGAGTTATCTATTTTAGAAAAAGATATTTTAGAATCTATAGATAATGCTTTTAAAGTTGGGGCGACTAATTTAGAACCAATTGTTGTTAATCATCAAATTTTAAAAAAACATTTATTAGATAAAAAGCCTGATATTAATTTAGATGATGTTAAATTAATTATTTTAGCTTTAAAAAATTTAGGATTAACCCAAATACTTTTAGATGAAATACAAGATTATTTAGTTAATTTAGTTAATAAGAAAAAAAATAATTATGATATTTCTATTAAGCCTGTTTATGAATATAAAACTAATTTAAGTAATAAAGAATTAAAAATATTAAATAAAGAGTTATCTTTCTATTATGATTTAGATAATGATATTGCTTTTCGTTTTTTAACTTTAGATGAACAAATAAAGGCTCTTTATTTAATGCAAAAATTAGGTTTTACTAAAGATAGAATAAATAATATATTAGTTAAAATAAATAAACTTAATTTAACTCATCCTATTTCTTTATATAAAGAATTATATAAAAGATTTTGTTATTATAAAAATAATGAAGAAGTAAGTAATTTATTAAAAGAATTAGAAGAATATTTTAAAAATATATTTATTTGTGATATTGATGAATATGAAATAATTAAATTATGTTTTGAAGAAGATATGCAAAAACTTTTAAAAATTATTCCTAATACCTTTGAATTTGAATATGAACAAGCAAAACATTTAATAAAATAAAAAACATCTAATATGATTAATTAGGTGATTATTTTGAATAAATTAATAAAACATCGGGGCATTCATAATGAAAATGTTAAAGAAAATACCTATGATGCTATTAAATTAGCATTTAAAGATGATAAATATATTGGATGTGAATTTGATGTTAGAGAAACAAAGGATCATGAATTTATAATTAATCATGATCCTTTATATAATGGGAAAAATATTTATGATTTAAACTATAATGAACTTCCTAAATATATGCCTAATTTAAAAGATATTTTAAAAATTAATACAAGTAAAATATTTTTAATTGAGATTAAAAATATTAAAAGTTTTACTAAATTTATAAATCTTTTAATAAAAAATAAAGATAAAAATATATATGTGATGAGTTTTTCAAATAAACTTATTAATAAAATAAATAATATTAATAAAACTTATAAAATAGGAATATTAAATTATGTATTAAATACTAATGATGATCTAAAAAATTATGATTTTATTGCAATTTTAAATAGTTTATTAAATGATAATATTATTAATATCTTAAAAGATAAAGAAATATTTTCTTATGGTTTATTTGAAAAAATGAATTATAAAAATGTTTATTATATTACTGATAATTAATTATATTTAGTTAATCTTCTTATTTCTTTTTTATCATATGTCATTACATTTGGGTTAATTTCTAATATTTCATTAGGTAAATTATCAAACATATATTTTGAAGTTTGACCCATTACTTTAAGAATATTTTTGGTAATTAAAGGATCAATCATAGTTTTATATATTTCTTTAATTTTTTTCTTATCATTAAAACGATTATACATAAATGCAAAATCTTTAACTGTTATAATACCATGCATTGATAGTAAATAAAGTAAAGTTTGATAATCAATGCTTGATAATTTATAAGAGGTATTTTCACTAATCGATTCCATAATATATTCTTTTTCTAATTCTTCTTTTACTGTGTCTAACATAAATAAAATGAATTTAGTCATATCAGCATTTTCAATAGCTTCTAAAATCTTTTGATCATATTTACTTCCTTTAAATACTATACCTCGATTAAAAATAATATATGAATATACTTTTTTGTTTAATAAATACCACATTGATAAAGTTCTTGAAGTTCTACCATTTACATCAAAATAAGGATGAATATAAACAAAATATAAATGAAGTATTTGACTTTTTATATATTCATCTGTATCAGTTGAATCAAAATGATAATTATTTAAAAAATCAAAATATTTGTTCATAAATTCATCTATAAGTAAACTATCTATTCCTTCACAAGGAGCTTTACTTAAAATGCCTCTTACTAATATATATACTTTTTCATTTCGATAGTATTTGCCCATATTTTCTTTTTCATAACTATCTAATAAATCTTTAGATAAAATACTGTATAATTCTCTTAAAGTTTCTTTATTTATTTCTTTTTTATTTAATATATAGTTATAACCATGATATAAATTTAAAATTCTTTTAACTTGTTCTTTATTATTAGTATTTATAAAACGACGTTTAATTATATCTTCAACTAAAATTAAATCATCAGTATATCCTTCAATTTGATTATTAGCTTTTATTTCATGAGAAAACATAACATTAGTTGCAAAATGTTTAGTCTTTAAATGTTCTTTATCTTGAAGAAAGTTTTCTAATTCTTCTTTAGTTTTTTCTAAATAAGTATCCCCTAAATGGAAATGTCTTCCATTAGTAAAAGTTAGTGGTAAACTAATCATTTTAAAAACCCCCCTTTTTGTGGTTAGTTATTATATCAAAAAAGTGGAAAATAGTAAAGAAAAACTACTTTTTTAATAAATTTTATTATATAATTATTCTAGGTGGTTACTTATGAAAATGATTATTTCAGCAGGAGGTACTGGTGGACACATATATCCGGCATTAGCAATTATTAAAAAATTTCAAGCTAAAGATAAAGATTTTGAAGTATTATATATAGGTACTCATAATCGCATGGAAAATAATATTGTACCCCAATTAAATATTCCTTTTAAGCAAATTAAAATATATGGTTTATCTAAAAATATTTTTAAAGATGTAAAAAATGTCAGTTTATTAATAAATGCTTATTATAAGTGCCTTAAAATTATGGAAGATTTTAAACCAGATATTGTAGTTGGAGTAGGTGGCTATGTTACCATGCCAGTTATAATGGCTGCGAAAAAATTAAAAATTAAATGTGTAATTCATGAGCAAAATAGTATTCCTGGGAAAACTAATAAATTCTTAAGCCGCGGTGTTAATGCTGTATTTACTTCTTTTAAAGATAGTAATAAATATTTTCCAAAAGAAGTAAAGTGTATTCATACAGGAAATCCTTCTGCAGATAATGTATTTAGTTTAAAACCAATTAATAAAGAAAGTTTAGGATTAAGTAAAGAAAAAAAATTAGTTTTAATTACAAGTGGATCTTTAGGAAGTATGGCTTTAAATGAAAAATTAATTGAATTTTTAAAATTAAGTAGAGATGAAGATTATGAAGTTTTATTTATAACAGGAAATAATAACTATGAAGAATTTAAGAAAACTACTTTTTCTAAAAATATTAAAATATTACCATATATAAATAATTTAGCGGCTTTATTTAAATCATGTGATTTAGTTATAGCAAGAGCAGGAGCGGGAACTATTTTTGAACTTTTAGCATCTAAAACGCCTTCTATATTAATACCGAGTCCTAATGTTGCTAATAATCATCAATATTATAATGCTCTTGATTTAAATAATAATAATCTTGCTATTATGATTCAAGAAGATAATTTAAATAGTAAAGAATTATATCAAAAAGTTAAAGGTTTATTATCTAAAAATCAAGAATATAAACAATTAATAACTAATTTAGAAAAATATAAAATTGCTAATGCAAGCGATAAAATATATAATGAAATAAAGGAGATTGTTAAAGATGCCTGATTTTTCATTTACAATATTAGAAAATTATTCATTAGAAAATTATAATACCTATGGTATTAAAACTTATACTAAATATTTGGCTAAACCAAATAATGTTAATGATTTAAAAGAGTTATTAAAATATATTAAAGATACTAATACAAAATATTATATTTTAGGTAAAGGATCAAATGTTATTTTACCGGATAATAGTTTTAGTGGTTTTATAATTAGTTTAGAAAACTTAAATGATATATCTATTAATGATAATGAAGTAACTGCTTCTTCAGGAGTATTATTAGGTCTTTTAATAAAAAAGGCAATTAATAATAATTTAGAAGGTTTAGAATACTTATATGGTATTCCTGGCACTTTAGGAGGAGCTTTATTTGGCAATGCAGGAGCTTATAATCATACTATTTATGATTATTTAGAAAGTATAAATGTTTTAAGAAATAATGAATTAATTACTTTAAAAAAAGAAGATATAAAAATAGCTTATCGTTATACAGAATTTAAAGATAATAATGATATAATAATTAGTGCAACTTTTAAATTAAATAAAAATTATAATGTTGATATACAAGATATTATTAAAGAAATTAGTGATAAAAGAAAAAATAATTTACCTTTGGAATTTAAAAATGCTGGTAGTGTTTTTAAAAATCCAGAGAATGATTATGCAGGAAGATTAATTGAAAGTGTAGGTTTAAAGGGTTTTCGGGTAAATGATGCTCAAATATCTTTAAAACATGCAAATTTTATTGTTAATTTAGGTAATATGAAAGGTAGTGATATAAGAGAATTAATTAATATTGTTAAAGAAAAAGTATATAATGAATATAAAATAAAATTGGAATTAGAACAAATAATAATAGATTGGGATTAATTATGCAAAGGGAAAAGAAAAAGAAAAGAAAATTAAGATTTAAAGCTTTATTAATAATTATTCTTTTATTATATTTATTTTTTGCAGTGATATATTATTTTATTAATAAGCCAATAAAAAATATTGAAATTAATGGTAATAATTATTTAAAAGATAATTATATAATTAATTATTTAGATATTAATAATAAAAGTATTTTTAAAATAAATAAAAAAAATATTCAAAATAAATTATTAGAATTAGAACTTATTGAAGATGTAAAAGTTACTAAAAATTATTTTGGAAAATTAAAAATTGATATTAAAGAAGGAAATGCTTTATTTTATAATTTATTAAATAATTCTCTTGT
Source organism: uncultured Bacilli bacterium (assembly GCA_947629465.1). Taxonomy (GTDB): domain Bacteria; phylum Bacillota_I; class Bacilli_A; order RF39; family UBA660; genus SIG200. The sequence continues at coordinate 18,175 of CANRDZ010000010.1, forward strand.
TTTATCGGAAGGAAAAGAAATTAAAATGGATAATTATGAAGATGCTTTTTTGGGAATTCCTATTTTAGTTAATGAAGTTCCAAAAGAAATTTATGATGAATTAATAAATAAAATTACAAGAGTAAATAAAAATATTTTAGCAAGCGTTAGTGAGATATTATATAATCCTTCAAAAGTTGGGGATAAAATTGTTGATGATAAAAGATTTAAATTATTGATGAATGATGGTAATATAGTTTTCATTAATACTGTTAATATTGAAAAATTTAATGATTATTTAGAAATTTATGAAGGAATTGTTAGTAAAAATGGTAATATTAAAGGATGTCTTTATTTAGATAGTATTAGTGAAAATAATCATTTTAATAATTGCATTGAAAGTAGTGAATAAATGTGAATGAAAAAATTAATTATGATAAAATTTTAAAAGAGTTAATAAATAATTTAGATTATAAACCAAAACTTTTATTACATAGTTGTTGTGGTCCTTGTTCAAGCTATGTTATAACTTATTTAAAAGATTATTTTGATATAACAGTATTATATTATAATCCCAATATAGAGCCTAAAAGTGAATATGAAAAAAGAAAACAAGAACAATTAAAATTAATTAACAAATTAAATATTTCTAGTCTTAATTTTTTAGATAGTGATTATGAAAATGATTTATATCGGGAAAAAGTTAAAGGTTATGAAAAAGATAATGAAGGTGGATTTCGATGTCATATTTGTTATCATTTAAGATTGTGTAAATGTGCTATTTTAGCTAAAAAATTAAATTTTGATTATTTTGGAACTACTTTAACAGTAAGTCCTTATAAAAATGCGAAAGTATTAAATGAAATTGGAATTAGTTTAGCTAATCAATATAATGTTAAATGGTTGTATAGTGATTTTAAAAAAAATGATGGATATAAAAAATCAATAATATTGTCTAAAGAATATGATTTGTATCGTCAAGATTATTGTGGGTGTTTATTTAGTAAAAATCGATTGAAAAAATAGTTAAAAAAGAGTATACTACAATTATAGTAGGGTGATTTAGAATGAAGTATAAAATATTATTTATAATGCTTATTAATTTGATTATTATTTTCCCTTTTAAAACAGTTATGGCAGGTATAGATTATAGTAATGGTGTTGTTTGTGATGATTTAGTAGATTTAGATGATGGTAATGTTTCTAAAAAGTGTAAAATAAATTTAAATGTTGTCAATGGGAAGACATATTATAATAAAATTAATGTAAAGTTGACATTAACTAATTTAATTATTCATGAAATTAATGTTAATAAAGGTTGGACTTTAACGCGTGATTCTGATAATAATCTTTATTTTTCTTCTTATCTTCCTTCATTTGAAATAGGCCGTTATGAAATTGGAACTATGGTTCTTTATAAAGTAAAAAAAGCAGAACTTTGTAGTTTAGAATATGAATATGTTCCTAGTATTATTAATCGTAGTTGTACAGTTGAAAATAATTATTATTATGATCATAATGGAGAACTTATTAGTGAACTTGAATATGAAAAAGAATGTTTACCACATAGTTGTGAAATATTAAGTGATGGGACTAAATTTGGTAAAGATGGTAATAAAGTAGATGATCTAACATACAGTAAAGAATGTTTAACTCATAAGTGTGAGATATTAAGCGATGGGACTAAATATGGAAAAGATGGTAATAAAGTAGATGATTTAACTTATAGTAAAGAATGTTTAACTCATAAATGTGAGATATTAAGTGATGGCACTAAATATGGAAAAGATGGTAATAAAGTAGATGATCTAACATATAGTAAAGAATGTTTAACTCATAAATGTGAAATATTAAGTGATGGCACTAAATATGGAAAAGATGGTAATAAAGTAGATGATCTAACTTATAGTAAAGAATGTTTAACTCATAGTTGTGAGATATTAAGTGATGGTACTAAATTTGGTAAAGATGGTAAAATAGTAGATGATTTAACATATAGTAAAGAATGTTTACCTCATAGTTGTGAAATATTGAGTGATGGCACTATTTTTGGTAAAGATGGTGATATAGTTAATAGATTAGTTTATGAAAAAGAGTGTCAAGAAAATAAATGTGTAGTTTTAAGTGATGGGACAATTTATGGTGCTAGTGGTTCAATAGTAAATAAACTTACCTATGAAAAAGAATGTTTAATTCATAATTGCGAAGTATTAAGTGATGGGACTAAATATAATAAAAATGGTTTAATAGTAGATGATGCTACTTATAGAAATGAGTGCTTACCTAAATGTCAAAAAATAGGCGATATATTTTATGATGATAAAGGAAATGAGGTTAATGAAGAAGAATATAATAAAATATGTAATGTAATAACTAATCCAGATACTGGTGGAATTTCTTGGCCTTTTATTTTATTCATTTTACCTCTTATTAGCCTTTTTGGCTATGAAGTTTTAAAAAGACATAATAAAATTAATAAAATATAATTTATAATAAAAAATATACTTGTAATGAGTATATTTTTTTGATAAAATATTTTTGGCTGTTAAAAGTCAAATAAGCATTAATTTTTAGCCCACGCCGAGTGCACAAATTGTGTGGTAAAAGGTATTAAAAATTAAGAAGAATAACGAAAGGAAGAGTGATTATTTATGGCCGTAGTTTCTATGAGTTATTTATTAGAAGCTGGAGTTCATTTTGGACATCAAACTAAAAGATGGAATCCAAAAATGAAAGAATATATCTTTACTGCAAGAGAAGATATATATATTATTGACTTGCAAAAAACACAAGAATTGTTAGAGGAATCTTACAATATTATCAAAGAAATTGCTACAAATGGAGGGAAATTTTTATTTGTAGGTACTAAAAAACAAGCTCAAGATGTTTGTGTTGAAGAAGCTAATCGTAGCAAATCATATTATGTAACTGAAAGATGGTTAGGTGGCACACTTACAAATTTCCGTACAATTCGTCGTCGTGTTAAACGTTTAGAAGAAATTGAGGAAATGGAAGCAAGTGGTAAATTTGAATTACTTCCTAAAAAAGAAGTCATTGGTCTTAAGAAAGAATATGATAAATTAAATCGTATTTTATGTGGAATTAGAGAAATGGATAAACTTCCTCAAGCATTAATTGTTATTGACCCTAAAAAAGAATATAATGCTGTAAAAGAAGCTCGTAAATTAAAAATACCAGTATTTGGTATTGTCGATACTAATGGCGATCCTGATGATGTCGATTATGTAATTCCTGGTAATGATGATGCCGTACGTTCTATTAAAGTTATGCTTGGCGTTTTAAATAATGCAATTTGTGAAGCTAATGGATTAGAATTAATTGACTATATCAGTGAAGAAGATAAAAAAGGAACAACTCATGAAGAAACAAGAATGGAAGAATTAATTAAATCTGATAAATTTAATACTGCTAAAAAAGATGATTTAGAAGATGAAAAAGCAACTGTTTCAAAACCAAATAAAGAATTTAAGAAAACTCATAAAAAAGAAGAAACTGAAGAAGTTAATACAGAAATAAAAAGTGAAGATTTAAATTCTAAAACATTAGCAGAATTAAAAAATATGGCTAAAGAAGCTGGTGTAAAAGGCTATAGCCAAATGAAAAAAGAAGAATTAATCAATAATTTAAAATAAAAAGGAGGATTTAAGTAAAATGGAAATTACAGCAAGTATGGTTAAAGAATTAAGAGAAACATCAGGAGCCGGAATGATGGACTGTAAAAAAGCTTTAGCAGAAACTAATGGTAATATGGAAGAAGCAATGAATTATTTAAGAGAAAAAGGAATTGCTAAATCTGCTAAAAAGGAAAATCGTATTGCTGCTGAAGGACTTGCCAATATTTTTGTTGATGGAAATAAAGCAGTTATTCTTGAAGTAAATTCTGAAACTGATTTTGTTTCAAAAAATAAAGAATTTATTAATATGATAGATATTATTGGTCATGCTTTACTTAAAAGTGATGCAAAAAGTCTAGAAGATGCTCAAGATGTCTTAACAGAAAATGGTAAAATAAGTGATTATATAATTTCAATGATAGCCAAAATTGGGGAAAAATTATCATTACGTAGATTTGAAATTGTTACTAAAAATGATGATGAAGAATTTGGTGAATATTTACATATGGGTGGAAGAATTGCAGCTTTAACTGTAGTTAAAGGGGCAAATAAAGAAGTTGCAAGAGAAGTTTCAATGCAAGCTGCTGCAATGAAGCCATTATATTTAAATATTGCTGATATTCCAAGTGATGTTTTGGATAATGAAAGAAAAGTTCAAAAAGAATTAGCTATGAATGAAGGAAAACCAGCTGATATTGCTGAAAAAATGGTTGAAGGACGTATTAAAAAATTCTATAAAGAAGTATGTTTAGTTGAACAACCTTTTATTAAAGATGGTGATAAAAGTGTTTCTCAATATGTAGCTGATAACGGTGGAGAAGTAATAAAAATGATTCGTTATGAAGTTGGTGAAGGAATGGAAAAAAGAAATGATAACTTTGCTGAAGAGGTAATGAATCAAGTAAAAGGAAATTAAATTTAAGTCTCAAGTAAATTGAGGCTTTTATTTTTTTAGTGGACTTTTAAATTAATAAAAGATATGATATAATTTTTGATAGAATAAAGGAGTACACTAAAATGGATGATGATAAAAATATTATAGAGATTAATAATGATGAAATAGAAAATACAATTGATAAGAGTGATGCCAATATTAAAGTTAATAATTCTAAAAGCCTAAAAAAATGGTGGGATAATTTAGAAAAAAAGACCAAAATATTAATTATTTGTTCTTTGGTAGGAGTATTATTACTTATAACATGTTTAATATTATACTTTACAATATTTAAACAAGATGAAACTTTAGGAAATAATAAAAATAATAATGAAGTAATTGTAGCTAATGATAATTATCGTTATGAAAATGGTAATTTAGTTTTTTTAGATAAAAGAGGAGAAGTACTTGGAAATTATGAGTGTTTAAATAAAGATCCTTTATTATGTACTGTAGCTAAAAGTGATTTTTCTAATGATAATTTTGAAAGAATAATTAGTGTTAATGAAAATGGAGAAGAATTATTTTTAAATACAAATATTTATTTTGATAATTATGTTTTTATTAAAGATGGAGAAGAATTATTTTTATATAATATTAATCAAAAAAATAAAATGTTAAATTTAACTAATATCAAAGTTTATGATGTTTCTAGTAATTTAGTTGTAGTATCTGATCAAAATAATCGTTATGGATTAATAGAACTTTCTAATACAGGTTATAATTATTTAATTAGATGTTCTTATGATAATTTAGGAATAATTAACAATAAATATAATTATTTATTAGCTTATGATAAAGATATTACTTATTTAATTGATAAAGATGGTAAAAAAATTACTTCTAATCTAAATTCTTTAATAAAAAGTGCTAATTCAAATTATTTTGTTGGAGTAGAAAATAAAAAATATAATTTATATACTTTTAAAAATGATGAAGTATTAAGTGGATATGATTATATAGCATTATATGATGATATTATTGCTTTAGTTAAAGATAATCAATTGTTTTTAAGAGATTATGACTTAAATAAAATTAATGAAGAAGGAATAAATCTAACTAATAGTAATTATGTAAAAAAATATATTTATGATTCTTTTAATAAATTAAAAGAAGTAAAAGTAGCTTTTGAAATAAGTTTAAATGATAATAATATAACTGTAAATGTAGATAATGAAAAAATTAATATTAATTTATTAGATAGTAAAGTTAGTAATAATTATACTTATATGAATTATTATGATGGTATTTTATATTTTTATGAAGATAGTGAAAAAGAAAATTTAATAGGTACTTATACATGTTTAACTAAAAATGTTTTAACAAATGAAAATAGTACTTTAGATAAATGTGGTTTATATAATGAAGATGCTGGTATTACAGGAATATATAATAATAGATATGTATTTATAAATGATAATAAATATATATATTTATATGATATTAAAAATTCTAAAAATTTGGGTACTTATAATGAAATTAATATTTTGAATAAAAGTGAAATAAATCGAAATATGAAATTAATATTTACTAATTCATCTTATATTTTAGCTAAATCAGCAATTGGAAATAATAAAAATAATTATGGTATTTTAGAAATTACTAATGATAATGCACATGGAAAAGTTGAATTTAAATATGAAAGTATTAATAAGAAAAATGATTATTATTTAATGATTAATATTGATAAAACTTATACTATATATGATCATGATTTGAAAAAAATTAGTAATGAATTTGCTTATATAGAATTATTTGATAATTATTATGTTGGAATAAATGATAATAAATTAAATGTTTATAAATATGATAATCCTTTAGCTATATTAAAAGAAGGATTACAAGTTAAAGATAATAAATTTACTATTGATTTTACAAATGGTATAAATATAACTATTGAGGGAATTACTTATAAATATGATTTAGAAGGAAATAATTATGAATAAAAAAAGAGTATTATATGTAATTATAATTTTATTAATTATATTTATTCCTCTTACTATTTATAGTTATACTTTAAAAAATAATGATAATATAAAAGAAGAGAATCCTCATCATTTTCCTTATTTAAAAGGAGCTTTATGGTTTTATGATAAAGAAAATAATTTAATTAATAAATATGTTTGTGAAGAAAAAAATTGTTTATATAAAGAAGGAATTATTAATAACAAATATGTTTTTATAAGAGATGGTATAGAAATTAAATTGTATGATATATATGAAAATAAAATAGTTAGAATATTTAGTGATTTAATTAATGAAGATGATTTATTTATTTTAAATGAAAATAATTTATGGGGAGTTCTTAAATTTGATAAAGAAATAAATGAAATAGTACCGTTTAAATATAATAATATTGAATTTAATAATAATTATCTTTTTGCTAATAAGTTAAATATAGATATATATGATAAATTTGGTAATGTTTATTTAAAAGATATGAGTATTGATGATTATATTTTAAGTAATAATTATATTGGTATTATTAGTAATAATAAATTATATATTTATAAAAATTTAAATGATAGTTATCTAAAAAGTTTTGATTTAGAAGATGCAAATAAAGAAATAATTTTTGAAGAAAATAATAATTTTTTATATATAAAAATTGATGGTATTTTAATAGATACTATTGATATCTTTTAAATATTTTGTTAAAATATGTTTGTTATATGAAGAGATTTGAGGTATATATTGATATTTAATAGAGAGTTAGTGGTTGGTGTAAACTAATAAGTTAAAATATATTGGTTGCAAATGGAGTATAATATGCAGAAATGCTATATCATTTGAAAGTTAAATTAAAGGTGGTACCGTGCTAATGCACCCTTTTGGTATCATCTTTTTTAATTCTATTATATTTAAATAATAAAATTTAATTTATTTAGAAAGAAGGATAAATATGTTAGATAAAAAATATGATCCAAAAGAAGTAGAAAAAGATAGATATAATTATTGGTTAAATCATCATTATTTTGAATGTGGTGATACATCTAAAAAACCTTATTCAATTGTTATTCCTCCACCTAATGTAACTGGTAAACTTCATTTAGGCCATGCTTGGGATACTACGTTACAAGATATTATAATTCGCTTTAAAAGAATGCAAGGTTATGATTGTTTATGGCTTCCTGGTACTGATCATGCTGCAATTGCAACCGAAGCAAAGGTTGTTTCTAGGTTAAAAGAAGAAGGAATTAATAAATATGAATTGGGTAGAGAAGAATTTTTAAAAGAGTGTTTTAAGTGGACTGATGAACATAAGAATATTATTCATTCCCAATGGGCTAAAATGGGTTTATCTGTTGATTTAACTAAAGAAAGATTTACATTAGATGAAGGACTTTCTAATGCTGTAAAATATGTTTTTGTTGATTTATATAATAAAGGTTTAATTTACAGGGGCGAGAAAATAATTAATTGGGACCCAGTTGCTCAAACAGCTTTATCTAATGAAGAAGTTATTTATAAAGATATTGAAGGAGCTTTTTATCATATTAAATATTATTTAGAAGATAGTGAAGATTATTTAGAAGTTGCTACAACTAGACCAGAAACTCTATTTGGAGACACAGCTGTAGCAGTTAATCCTAAAGATGAAAGATATAATAAATTAATTGGTAAGAATGTTATTTTACCGATTGTTAATAAATTGATTCCTATTGTTGGAGATGTTCATGCTGATCCCGAGTTTGGAACTGGAGTTGTTAAAATTACTCCTGCTCATGATCCAAATGATTTTGAAGTAGGGAATAGACATAATCTTCCTCGAATTAAAGTTATTAATGAAGATGGCACTATGAATGAAAATGCTTTGAAATATCAAGGGTTAGATCGTTTTAAATGCCGTGAAGAATTAATAAAAGATTTAGAAAAAGAAAATTTGCTTATTAAAGTAGAGACCATGATTCATTCTGTTGGCCATTCGGAAAGAACTAATGCAATAGTAGAGCCATATCTTTCTAAACAATGGTTTGTAAAAATGGAAAGCTTATCTAAAAAAGTATTAGAAAATCAAAAAAATAAAAATACTAAAGTTAATTTTGTTCCGCCAAGATTTGAAAAAATTATGAATAATTGGATGAGTGATTGTCATGATTGGTGTATATCTAGACAACTTTGGTGGGGACATAGAATTCCTGCTTGGTATAAAGATGATGAGATTTATGTAGGAATTGATGCTCCAAAAGAAGAAGGATGGATTCAAGATGAAGATGTTTTAGATACTTGGTTTTCTAGTGCATTGTGGCCATTTTCAACTATGGGTTGGCCAAACGATTTAAATCTATATAATCGTTATTTTCCAACAGATACACTTGTAACTGGTTATGATATTATCTTCTTTTGGGTTTGCAGAATGACTTTCCAAAGTCTTGAATTTACTAAAGAAAGACCATTTAAGCATTGTGTTATTCATGGTTTAATTAGAGATAAACTTGGTAGAAAAATGAGTAAAAGTCTTGGTAATGGTGTTGATCCAATGGATATGATTGATACTTATGGGGCTGATGCTTTAAGATATTATTTAACTACTTCAACTGCTCCTGGGGCTGATTTAAGATTTGATGAAGAAAAATTAAAATCAACATGGAATTTTATAAATAAATTATGGAATGCAGCTCGTTTTACTTTAATGAATATAGATGGTATTAAAGAAATTAATTTAACTAATTTAAATAAGCAAGATAAATGGATTTTAACAAAACTTAATAAAACGATTAAAGATGTAACTAAATATATGGAAAAATTTGAATTTAATAATGTTAATGCTGTAATTTATACATTTATTTGGAATGATTTTTGTGATAATTATATTGAAATGGCTAAATTTAGTAGTGATTCAATTTCTACTAAAAGTACTCTTTTATATACTTTAACTTGTATTTTAAAAATGTTACATCCATTTATGCCTTATGTTACGGAAGCAATTTATCAAGATTTGCCTTTAAAAGATACTGAATCTATAATGATAAGTAAATATCCAGAAGTAAATAAAAATTTGATTTTTGATTTAGAAGAAAAAGAAATAAATGAAATAATTGATTTTATTAAAAGCTATCGTAATACTTTAAAAGAAAATAATATTTTAAATAATTATGAAGTAAAAATTAATTTTGATGAAGAAATAATTATAAAAATGCTAAAATTAGAAAATCATATTATAAATGTAGATAGAAATATAACTAATTTTAAAGTAAATACGAAAAATTATGAAGCAATTATTTTCTATGAAAAAGTTATTACTGAAGAAGATAAGGCTCAAAAAGAAAAACAAATAAATGAAATTAAGCTATCTATTAAAAAAAGAGAAGCGTTACTTAATAATGAAAATTTTGTAAGTAAAGCTCCTAAAGAATTAGTAGAAAAAGAAAAACAAAAATTAGAAATTGAAAAAGATGAGTTAAAAAAACTTACTGAATAAAAGTTTCGGTAAGTTTTTATTTTTCTTTAATAATTGATTTACTATAAGGCTTTCTTTCATCGGTTAAATAAGCTAAATAATCAATAGAGACATTATAATATTTAGCCAATATTTTAGCTTGTTCCATTGTTATTTCACTTGTTTCTGTTTCATACCTTGAATATTGTTGTTGGGAAACATTCAAAATTTTAGCAATGTCTTTTTGAAGTTTATCATTATCTTCTCTTATTTCTCTTATTCTATTCATTTAAATCACCAATTAAATTTTCTCATACTCATAATTTGAGTATTGACTTTTACATTAAATATGAGTATGATTATTGTGTAATATTCATTATATGAGTATGAAACTATGGGTGAAGATATGAGTAAAAAGAGTATTGTTATAATTTTAATATTAATAAGTATAATAGGTATTATTACAATTAATAAAAGTTATGCTTATAAATCATTAAATACTATAGAAGAAAAAGAATTTATAAAAGAAGGATTTGCAATATATAAAGAACAAAATATGGGTAAAGGGGATCATACCTTAACAACAGATACAACCTTTCCAACCCAAGGATATTTTTTGAATACAACAAAATCAGTATGCAAAGATTATCAAGGTAGTACAGTAAGTAATTCAATAACCTTAAATGATGATATGAGTATAACAGTAGTAAGTAGTAAGTCATTATACTGTAATTTTTATTATGATAAAGACAATGTAGCACCAAAAGTAAAAAGTATAAGTTTAAGTGGAACAGATAAATCTAATGGAGCATTAAGTAATGGATATACATATGGAAGAACAGTAAGTTATACGATCACTTGGGATGATAGTGATGTAAAATATTTTTGTGTAAAAGAAGGAAGTAATGCATGTACAACAAGTGAATGGGTAAAACTAACAGATACAAATAAAAGTAAAAGTGGAACAGTAAATATAACAAGTGCAAA
>CANRDZ010000011.1 GCA_947629465.1 uncultured Bacilli bacterium
GATTTATATAGAATTTGGAACTTATTGTAATCCTGCTATTGTTAGAAACTGTTTCCCTCGAAAAGTAGTAGCTCGGGGAAACAGTTCAGTAGAAGCTTGGGGAAACAGTTCAGTAACAGCTCGGGAAAACAGTTCAGTAGAAGCTCGGGAAAACAGTTCAGTAGAAGCTTGGGGAAACAGTTCAGTAACAGCTCGGGAAAACAGTTCGGTAGAAGCTTGGGAAAACAGTTCAGTAGAAGCTTGGGGAAACGTCCAAGTTGTTGATATGCAACAAGGTGCACGGATTAATTTATATGGCAATAGCAGAATAGTATATATGCCACATGACATATTTGAGTTTATGGATTTTTATGGTATAAAACATACCAAAACAAAAGCTATATTTTATAAGGCTGTTCATAAAATTGATGGTGTATACCATTCTGATTATAGCTATGATTTCACTTATAAAATAAATAAGATTGTTAAAGAAGATTGTGATCAAAACACTGACGAAGATTGCAGTAATGGTATTCATTTATCTCATTTAAATTGGGCATTACAATTTGGTAATAATTGGAAAGATTTAGCTATTTTAGAGTTAGAAACAAAGATAAAAGACATTGTTTTACCTGAAAATAGTAATGGAAAAGTTCGTACATGTGAAGCTAAAGTATTAAGAGAAATACCATTAAGTGATTGTGGTATTTATGGAAAAATAATAGAAAAGAGGAATAATAATGACAAATCAAATAAAACAATTAGCAAGTAATTCAAAAACTTGTTTAATATCAGCCGATAAAAGTGTTTGCATAAAAGGAAATATCGCAGATGTCTTGACTCATTTAGAACTTATAATGATAAATCTTTTAAGAGGTGGTGTTACGGAGGAAGTACTAAGATTTTGCCTTGAAGAAGCACTAAAAAATAAAGACGATAGTAAAAAAAATAATGAAGAAGTGAATAAGTTAAATAAAAAAATAAATCAGTTAGATGAAGCGATAAAGAAATTAGAAAAAATTTTCGCTGAACTTATTGGAGGAAAAGATGAATAGTTTTCAAGGCATTGGCAGATTAACAGCTACACCTGAATTACAATATACAAGTTCAAAAAGACCTTACTGTAGATTTACGATTGCAATTAATAATAATTACACTAATAGTGATGGGAAAAAAGTAGAGCAGGCAGATTTTATTAGTTGTGTTGCTTGGAATGCCACAGCTGAAAATTTATGCAAATATCAAAAAAAAGGTAATCAAATCGGAGTATCTGGCAGATTGCATCCATATTCGTATGACAAAGATGATGGAAGTAAAGGATATGCTTATGATATTGTTGTCAATCAGTTGGAATATTTAGATTCTAAAGCTAAAGATGATAGACCAGAACCTGAATACGAAGAACCAAGCTCTGTTACTAGTAATGGTGAAGAAGAAGATCCATTTGCTGCATTTGGCGATTCAATTTCAGCTGATGATTATTTGGATTAAAAATGACATATAGAGGGTGTCCATTAGAGCTTATAAAAGTTCTATATGATTGTGATAAAGAAAAAGTCTATGAGCTGAAAGAATATAAATTAAAACGAAACAATAATCAAAATGCAAAGTATTGGAAATTGTTAGGAGAATTATCACTTGTCTTGAAAATAGGCATTGAGGAATTGCACTTTCAAATGTTAAAAAATTATTCTCAACGATATGAAATATTGGTTCCAGGCAATACTGAAATACGGGGTATCGAATATTATGAAAAGAAGTCAAAAATAGTTAAAAATGGCAAGGAGTTTACTGTATATCATATATTTACTCCTAGCCATGAACTAAATACTGATGAATTTTCAATATTAATGAATGGTTTAATCGAAGAATGCAAGCAACAAGGGATAGATACACGAAGTCCCGATGAAATTAGAAGGGATGATGAATATGCTTGATGATACTATCGAGATATTAACTAATCAAATGATTGAAGAACATTTCAAGGTGAAACAAGAAAATAAAGAGGTTATTATAAAAATGCGTATGGTTGATTTATATAGATTTTGTATAAAATTAATTAAACTCATTAAAGAGGTTGAAAGTAACTAGTGAATATTGTTAATGATGTTAAACAAGCTGTTGACATTTTGAATAACATAGATACTTATGCTGATGGATTAAATAGTCAATTATCTGAATGCGATACAAAATTGTGCGATTTAAGGCATATTTTGGAAGAAGAAAAGTTAAGTGCATCACAATGTTGTAATTTTGTGAAAGAAATGAAAAAAATATGCCTTGAACGTCGCAAGGTTAAGCAAGATATGGAATTAAGTAGACTATTTCAGCTACAAAGTATGAAGCTTAATAATTTGTCTAATAGAAAAATATTACTTGGCGAATTAGGAAAAAAACAGCATCACCTTGAAACAAAATATAAATATAGGATTTATACAGAAGAAGACTTAATTAATTTAGGAATAATAAGAAGGAGAAATTATGAATAAAGATATTGAATATATAAAAGTGCCAATATACATTGAAAAGGCAATAAAAAAATTATTAAAGCTAAAAAACGATGAAAAAGAATTGTTAGATCAAATTCGAGATTATATGTCAACTCATAATATATCAAAAGAAACACCATTAAGCCATTTGAAATATTTTCCTGACGAAAAAGTTTGCCCAGGGCAACTACAGATGGAAATAGAAAATAAGTAGGTGTTTTATGGAGGGGATAGAAAGACTTAAATTACTCGCAAACGATATTAAAAAACAGCCAATTTTAAAAATTGTTGATTATCTCGTTAGTCGTAACGATATGAATGAAAAGTATCTAAACGAAGAAAAATCGTTAAATCAAATGTTTGGGTTTATTACACAGCAAGCTAGAAAAAAATCTAATGGTGATTGTGTGATGATTGATGATGATACTGTCTTTGGTTGGGCGATTCATTATTGGGATGAGCCCAATGATAAATTAGGACTAGATAAACCATCAAATATTCAACCCAAGAAGAACTCAAAGGAAGAAAAAAACAAAGAAACATTAGATAAAGTTCAAAAGTCCAAAGAAGAGAAAATTAAATCGGAACCAATTTCTAAAGAAGAAGAATTAACTTTGCTTGATTTTGAGGAAGAGACGGATGTATTTATCTAAAAAGATAGAACGATTGTTAAATAATTTCGATCAAAATACATCTTTACCAAACGGCTTTTTCAAATATTCAAAAAAAATAGAAAGCAATCATCGATTAATTATTAAAGATAAAACAGGTTATCATTGCAATTATTGTAATAATGTTTTTGATAAAGCAAAAATAATAGAACAATATTCTGAAAATTATGCAAGATGTCCACATTGCAAAAAACAATTAGTTTTAAAGACATCCAGAATTAGAAAATATTGTTTTAAAGATTGGTTTGCTGTTTTAAATCGTTATGAAGATTATTTTATATTAAGATGCTTTGAAATTGTAACATGGTTCAATTCTGAAAATTATGAAAGTGATATATGCGAATTTTCAAGGGTAATATATGATTCTAATTTTAAAGAATTAGCCGAAGTTTATAATGATAATGTTACAGTGACAATTGGTGGAAAACTTATAAGGCATATTGAATTAATTAATTATAATTGGAAGCAGAATGGTAGCTATTATCATCGTTTCGGTGACTATTATATGCTTTTTACTACTAATTTAAAAAAAGAATTAAAAGATACAAAGTGGCAATACTGTCAATTAAATAATTTTGCTAAACATTTTGATTATTTTCATATAGAAAGCTTTATGATTCGTACACCAAGAACAATGGAAATGTTAATTAAAAATAAATTATATAACATAGCTAAAGATTTAATAAGTGAATATGATAGTTATCTAGTTAGATTAGATCAACGATTTATTTTGAAACATCTAAACTTTATTCAAAAGAATAAATTAGGTTTAAAGGAGCTAGAGACTATGGACTATATAGGTTATGAAGATGTTAATCTGATAAAAAAATATTCTAATTATCATTATGATTTCGAAAGAATAAAAAATATAAAAATTGATTTTAAATTAGCTGATCAATTAGTACTTGATTTGTTCGACAATTTTTATGAATATTGTGATTATTTAAGAATTTGTAATGAATTGGGTTATGATTTGTCTGATAAAAAAATCTTATATCCAAAATCAGCTCACAAATCGCATAACAAAATTGTCAAATTGTACGATTTAATAAAAAGTCAAAAATACAATAAAGCAATTCACGACAGATATGAAAAAATAAAGTCTAATATTTACAAAAATAAAAAATTTATTATTTTCCCAGCGAGTTCATCCGACGATTTGATAGAAGAATCTAATCAACAACACAATTGTGTTAAAACTTATGCATCAAGGATTGCATCTGGTGAATGCGATATTTATTTTATGAGACTTATTACAAAGCCAAAAAATTCTCTGGTAACTGTTGAAGTAAAAGATAATAAGATTGTTCAAAAACGGACAAAATTTAACAAGATTACAACCGAAGAACAAGACAAATTCTTAAAAAAGTGGGAAGGAAGATTAGTATGATTGTAACATCAAGATTTAATCCTAAAACAAATAATATAAAAATACAAAATTCATATTTTGTCACATCAAAAGATGAAATGATAAGATTCTTGGCAAAGCTAGATTTAGAATTAATAGACCGTTCCATAATATCTTGCTTAAATGAGTGGATAGCTCATAATAGATTATATAAGCTTGGTTTATTTAAAAGTCGCTGCAAAGATTGTGATTTATCAGCTGATGAAAGTTTAATCCGAAGATTAGGATATTGGGTATTAAGTAGGTTTTATTGGAGGTTATAGAAAATGAGAAATAAAAAGATAACGGTTTATGATTTAATAAGTCTTATGAAAGATGGTAAAGCACCTAAAAATATAAAAATATATGATGAAGAATTTAAGCTAATTGAAAACCATTATTATCTTGGTGAAACATATGCACCTAGTAATGATTTATATTACAAAATGGCACGTGGATTTGTAACTTTAAATGATACAGTTGAAATTATATCCGAAGGAAACGATGAAAAAACGAATTTAGTAGATTTAGAATTTAAAGATAATGAACCAATAGGATTTAAATTTGATACAAGTATTAATAAACCTGTATTAGCAAGGAGATGCGATAATTATTACTATGCTTATCCATCATTAAAAGGTTGGGTATATTATCGCTCTAGATATTTAGGAGATAAAGATAAAGAAATAATTAATATTAAATTTGATGAATGGGCCTATAAAGTTTTAGAAACATTAATACAAGAATTTATACAAAAAAATAAAAATGATGAATGGAAAGATATCCGTCCAATGACTTACACCGATGAGAAAAAATATTATTTAGATAATAGAGATGACGTACTAATACTATTTGAAACGTTAAGTAACAACCAAAAAAAATTATTTAAAAAAATTAACGAAATTATTAATAATCAAAAATATTTAAAAGAAAGGTTAGATAAAAGTGAATAAACTTAAAAATATAGATAATATACAAGATATAATATTACAATTGAGCGAAGGTAATCCTGGAGCTTTAACAGCATGTCTTGAAATATTGAAAGAAACAAGTATAGAGGCAATATCAGTATTTTTAACATTGGATTATATGGAATTATATGGAAGCCATTTATATATGCTATGGAATGATTGCTGTGATAGAAATATAAAAGCTGTTATAGATGTTATAAATGGTTTTATTACTGGTAAAATAACTAAAAATGATATAAATGAAAGAATAAAAAATGTAGGATATGGTAAAAGCTTTTCAGATTTGTTGAAGGAAAAATAATATGGAAATAACGATTGATATTATTGATAACAATTTTCAAAATATAGTTAATGAAATTGTTCAAAAAGAAGTAAAAGATACGGATTTAGCATTAAGTCAATATATTATAAAAAAACAAAATGATGAAAAGCAAAAGCTTATTTCTTGGCTTGAAGATAAGATAAAATTATGTGATAAAGATATAAAAGAGTTTAGCAAAAATCGTAATGCTTATTTTAGAATTATAGAAGATACAAAAATGTGTCAAAGAACATATCAAGATGTCCTAGATTATGTGAAGGTAGGCGCAAAATGAAATTAAATCTTGGAATGTATGTTAGGACACCATTGATATTAAAACTATCGTGACAAAAGAACAATTTGAAAACTATTGTTATAAGGTGGTGAGATAATGAATGTCAAAATAAGTGGATTCATAAAAAAAAGAAATGAATTATTATTAACTTTTGAAAAATTAAATGATATAGAACTTTTAAATAAAATTGCTGATTTAAAGTTATCTATTATTCCTGTAACACCTGAAATAGCTAGAATTGAGTTGCATAAGGCAAGATTATTTGTTTCAGGTATGCCAAAAGAATTAGTTGAAAGATCCAAAAAATGGTTACTTGATAATGGTTATTCTTTAGAAGATTTAAGCTGGTTAGATGTTTAATGGATAAAGAACTAAGAAAAGGATTAGCTATTGATGAATATTTAGAATTAATAAAAGAAGACAAAAATTTAAATATGGCTTATATTTCATTATCACAATATATGCATTTATTAGAGAACCAATTAGAAGAAAAAGACAAGGTTATTGATGAGGCAATAAAATTTATACGAAATGGAAGAGATGGAAAAGGACAATTTTATAAATGCTGTGAAAGAAAAGTATCAATTAAAGAAGATGAAGAATTATTAGAAATATTAGAAAGAGGTACAAGATGAATCGTAGAGAATTAGCAAGAGAATATTTTAAAGATAACAATTTATCTTATGAAGATATTGAAATGAATGAAATATATAAATTAATTCAAATATTAAATAGAAGAATTGCCGAAGCTGGAAGCTGTATGCTAATGATAAATGAGCCTAAACTTCGAGGAAGAAATACTAATATAAAATTAAATAAGGTTGGAAAGATAAAATATGCTGAAATAAGAGTAAAAGGTACTTATTTTAACGATAGAGAAGCAATTACTTTTAATGAAAATGGATTTATAGGATTTTGTGGTTGGGCTGATGTCCACAATTTAACTCCGTTTGTGATGGGATTTATGGAATGGTGTGATTATTTATTAAGTAAGAAAGCTGGTGAATGAAAATGAATAGTTTAGGTAGTCAATTAAATCCAGCACGAAACAATAATGATATTCGTAAGGCTCTAATTGGTAGAAGATATGGAATTATATACACTTTAGGAACTTTTAAAATAGATTATGATGTGTTATTAGAATTAGAAATCCATAATGTTAAATTGTTAGCAGTAGGTAGAATTAAAGGAAGGCGTTTTTGATATGTATATACCAGAAATATGGGTTGGAATTATTTTAGGAATTGTAATTACAATTGTAACGTTTATTGTTATTGGTATGAATATGAAAAAGAAATAGGGGATTATATGAATGAAGAGAAGATAATTGATATTGTTGTAAAAAAGTCTACTGAAAATGTATTTGAAGTTTTAAGGAAAAATGGATTCGAGATTAAAGAATCTAAAAACACTTTTCAAAAAACAGAACAATTATTATATTTAGTACCACAACTCAAAGAAGCTATTAATCATAATAAAAGAAGAATTAATGATCTAAAAAAATATGGTATTCCTAAAAGCAGTAATGCTGTAAAAATTGTAGATAGTTCTTTTGTTAAAAAAGAAGATAGTGAGATAATAGAACAAGAAATAGCAAAATTACTGCAAAGGAATTATATTATCACTTCTCAGTTAAAATGGATTAATGGCATTTTAGATACGTTAAGGGATAATAAATTTTATGATTTAATAGAATTAAAGTATTATAAGCAAATGAGCTATGAAGAGATAGCTGAGTACTTTAATTGTGATGTTAGTACAATCAGCCGAAATAAAAATAAGATTATTAACAAGATTAAAGGATTATTATTTCCTAATAACTCAATCGAAGAGTTAGGACACTAGGTTGTCAAGAGAAAATGCAAAAAGTGTGCAAAAAGGGTGCCATTGTTAACGCAAAATATATATGTTATGATTGTTAAAATGAAATTAATATAATTGAGAGCCAATAATAATGGCTCTTTTTTATGAGGTTGATTTATATGAAGTTTATAAAGAAAGATATAAAAGATTTAAAAAGGGCAACATATAATCCGAGAAAGAAATTACTTCCAGATGATGAAGAATATAAAAAAATTAAAAGATCTATTGAAAACTTTGGATATGTTGAACCGATTATTATTAATAGCGATAATACAATCATAGGTGGTCATCAAAGATTATCTGTTTTAGAAGATTTGGGATATAAGAAAATAGATGTCATACAAATAGACATAGATAAGCAAAAGGAAAAATCACTAAATGTAGCTCTTAATAAAATAACTGGTGACTGGGATTATAATTTATTAGGTGATTTACTGTTAGAACTAGATACAAGTGGATTTGATGTAACTTTAACGGGATTTGATGATTTGTCATTGTTATTTAAAGATGAAAAAGAATCAGAATTTAAAGAAAATGAGAGAGAAAGAACTAATCAAGCATACAATTTGGAAATGTATGACGATACTATGGTAGACGGAAAATATCAAATGCCGATAATAAAAAATGATAATTATATTCCTGAAAACCTGATTGGATTTAATTATGCAAAAACAAGTAAAGACAAAAATGCGGGAATACATTTTTATTTAGATGACTATCAATTTGAGAGAATCTGGAATAGTCCAAGTGATTATATAGATACATTAGGCGAGTACGATTGCATATTAAGTCCAGATTTTAGCTTGTATATGGATATGCCTATAGCTATGAAAATATGGAATGTGTATAGAAGTAGACTAATAGGTCAGTATTATCAAACACAAGGAATCAAAGTTATACCTACTATCTCATGGGCGGAAAAGGAAACATATGATTTTTGCTTTGATGGGATTCCAAAAGGATCTATAGTTAGTATATCCACCATAGGAGTAAAACAAAATGATGAAGCTTTAAAGATATGGAAAGATGGAGTAAATGAGATGATTAAAAGAATAGAACCATCTATTATTCTTGTCTATGGTGGGAAAATAGAATATGACTATGGAAATATAGATGTGAGATATTACGATAATGAAGTCGCTGAAAGAATGAAAAGTTTGAAAAATAAAAAAGAGGTGTTATAATATGGGTGGAAGAGGTATGAACTCTCTAGGATCCAGAACTAAGGGCGGATTATTAAAGCAATCTAGAGGGAGAGTAAGTGAGCAATTGGATGTATCTTCTATGTCAGGTTATCCAGTAAAGATAAAGAGTGAATTTGAAAAATTTTTAGATATGAAGAATAAACCAGTAGAATATGGATATTTGATCGATAAAAATGGGAAGGTAGTGGCTGGTGCTAAAGGCGGAAGACATAGCGTTGGAATAGCATATAATGGCAACCAAGAGGGAATGACTGTTACACATAATCATCCTAGCAATTATGGTGGATCATTTAGTGGTGCAGATATCAGTCATTTAACAACAGCTAAACTAAAATCTATAAGAGCAGTAGCTAAAGAAGGAACGTATAAAATGGTAGCTACTTCTAAAGCTAATCCAATGGAATTAAATAGAGCTTTAGCAAAAGATATTAATAGACTAAATTCTCAAGCTTCTAAAAATAAAAAGAGTGTAAAACGAGGAAATATGTCAATCAAACAATATAAAACTGCTAGAAGAAAAGCATATGTTGATACTATAGATAGTTGGTATAGACAAAATGCTAGTAAATATGGTTATAAATATACTTTTGAAGCAAACAAAGATTATAAAATTTAGGAGGAATAAAAATGGATAATGAAGGTATTTATTTAGATGATTCTTTTGATAATTTAGATGAGAAAATTGAAAATGAAATAATTCAAGAAATTAATGAAATGTCGTATGAAGAGTTATTAACTCAAGCTAGAAATGATGGATTGAACGATTATGAAAACTTATCAATTGAAGAATTAAAGCAAAAAATTATAGAAGAATTAAAACAAGAAGATTAAGACCTAATGGTCTTTTTTTATGTAAAATTACACTGAAAAAAGAGGTGATAATATTTGGCTAATGAAAGAAACTTAAAATCTTTTACAAGTGAACAAAGCCACGAAGAAGCCACGAAAAATGGCTCTAAAGGTGGAAAAGCGAGTGTTAAAGCTCGTCGAGAAAGAAAGGCGCTGCGAGAGCAATTGGAATATCTCATGACTTTAAAAATCAATAAAAGCCAAGAAAAGTTAAAAAGACAATTAAAAGATATTGGAATTAATGCGACAGAAGTAAATCTTCAAATGGCGATTAATGTTGCGATGGTACAGCAAGCTTTGAAAGGAAATGTAAAAGCATATGAACTTATTCGTGACACTTTAGGAGAAAAACCTATAGAGCAAATACAAAATATGACACCGCCTATTATTAATATTCAAAGACCAAGTGATGAGTAATGGACATTAATCCATATAATCTCATTCCTAATCATTTTTATGATTTATTAGACGATGTATTGTGTGAAAAGCACA
Source organism: uncultured Bacilli bacterium (assembly GCA_947629465.1). GTDB lineage: Bacteria > Bacillota_I > Bacilli_A > RF39 > UBA660 > SIG200. The sequence goes on from CANRDZ010000011.1 coordinate 10,503, forward strand.
CACACTATTGGCTGAAAGGCGGTCGTGGTTCGTGTAAATCTAGCTTTATAGGAATAGCAATTCCATTAATGATGATGATAGATGCCTCTAAAGGAATTTTCTCAAATGCGGTTGCACTTCGAAAAGTAGGAGATACACTAACGGATTCAGTATTTGCACAATTATTGTGGGGTATTGAGGTATTAGGCGTATCATCATATTGGAAAGTAACGACTAGTCCATTAGCATTAAAATACATTCCTACAGGTCAAATGATAAAATTTAGAAGTTGTAATAATAAAGATGATGTAAAAAAAATTAAGTCGACTAAATTTATTAAAGGTTTCTGTAAATATGTATGGTACGAAGAACTTGATGAGTTTTTTGGAATGGAAGAGATAAGAAACATCAATCAATCACTATTAAGAGGTGGTTCTTACTATGAAGTTTTTTATTCTTATAATCCGCCAAAAACAGTTGATAGTTGGGTAAATAATGAAGTATTGAATGTTAGAGATGACAGATTAGTACACCATAGTACTTATTTAGATGTACCAGCTGAATGGCTAGGAGAACAATTCATTATTGAAGCCGAGGAACTAAAGAAGCATAATGAGATGGCGTATCGTAATGAATATTTAGGAGAACCTACTGGAACAGGCGGGGCAATATTTACTAACCTTACTATAAGAGAAATAAGTGATGATGAAATTAGGAAATTTGATAAGATTTCAGATGGTATTGACTTTGGATTTGCAATTGATCCAGCCGTATATACGCAAAATCATTTAGATAAGACGCATAAGCGTCTTTTTATTTTTAACGAGATATATCAAATCAATTGCTCTAATAAAAAATTGTGGGAGATGATATTGATGAAAAAGATAAGTCAATCTTATATTACTGCAGATTCGGCAGAACCAAAGAGCATTGCCGAAATGAATGGATATGGTTCAATAAGAATATTGGGTGCAAAAAAAGGCGCTGATAGTGTTGAATATGGTATTAAATGGTTACAAGACTTGTATGAGATTGTTATAGATCCAAGAAGATGTCCAAATACAGCTAGAGAGTTTAAAAATTATGAGTATGAGAGAGACAAATATGGGAACTTTATAAGCAAGTTTCCGGATGCTAACAATCATACTATTGATGCTACTAGATATTCTAGAGAATCTGATATGAAGAAAGTTAAATGGGAAGTAAGCAATAGGAGTGTGTTATAGTGAAAAGTTTTATTTTAGTTACAGATGAAAGTGAAAATTACATAGAGAGTCTATTACGAAGTATATTGCCATTACAAGATGATGAAGAATTAATTATATTTGATAATTTATCAAGGGACAACACAGTCCCTTTTATAGTGAAAGAAATGGGTATTTTGTGGATTGATAAGCAAGGAAGATACAAATTTTACATTAATAAAAAGAAAGAAAATATAGAAATTGTCAAAAATAAAGCCTTATCTGTAGCAAAAGGTATTCCTATTTTAATAAACACAGAAGAAACTTTTAATATTGAGGAGGTACGAAAATGTTACGATTAACGGATATTGAATCGATCACAGACGGTGATATAAAAATGACAATTCCTAAATTGTTAATCAAAATTAATCCAATTTTAGAAAAAAGAAAAAAATTACACGAAATTTATTCAAAGGGTGCGAACGACTCTCATGTAATGTTTAGTGGTGATAATAAAAATACTGTTATTAGTTATGAAAAGTTTCTGACAGATATAGCATCTGGATATTCAAGTGGAACACCAATTTATTCAGTAGCTAATACTATCGATGAAACCAAAAAAAAATTACTTAAAGAGATTTTGGATAAAGAAATAACTGATGAAACATATAAAGAAGAAATGGAAATTTTAATTGACTATATTGTTGGGTTCAATGATGATACAACAGAACATCATGATTTAGTTCATGATATTTTTGAAATGACGAGCGCATACGAGGTTTTATATGAAAATGATAATAATGATATTGTTTATTCTCGGTATGACCCACTTAATACAGTAGCTATTTGGGATTATTCTATTCCGGCAAATCTTATAGCAATTGTTAGAGTATGGACAGAAGAAAATATTGACTCTAAAACATACGTCAAATGTGAAATCACTGATAAATATGGTACAAAAACATATTCTATTACCGATAATTATAAAGAAGTGACGGAGGACGATAACAAAAATCATAATTGGGGAGATGTTCCAGCAATTGCAATTGAAACAGATTATGCAATATTCGAACCATGCGAGGATATTATTCAAGCATTTCAACAGCTGATTCAAAATGTGAGGAACATATTTCAATATAACGATTCTGACTGTAAAATGAAGTTTAGCAATTACTTACCAGAAAATCCTCTTACCATTACTGAAATAAAAGATGATGGAAAAGAGATTGTTGTTGAAAATCCAGCAAGAAAAATAGAAGATGAAGCTATCTTAAACTCTAAAACATTATATGTTCAAGAAAATGGTGATGTTGATTGGATTACTAAACCATTAGACAGCAGTGGCGCTGTTGAAATATTAAAAGTATATACGAACTTAATGTTCCAGTTAGCTGGTATTCCTAACACATCAGATTTAGCGTTTAATAGTGCAGATCTAAACGCAAGCGCTATAGATAGAAAATTCTATATTATGAATATGATGACAGCCAATGTTATGAGTGAATTAAAAAAAGCATATCAAAGAAGATGGGAACTTATTTTTGGAAGAATAAATCTTAAAAAAAATAAAAACTATGATTTTAGGGATATTAATATTGAACTTCCAAAAAATCTACCAGCGAATGATGATGAAAAAATTGACAGTACTTTAAAACTTCAAAATATTTTATCTGAACAAACAATTATTGAGAGGTTAGGATATAACTATCTTGATGAAAGAAATAAAAAAGATAATGAGGCAGAGCAAAATATGATCGCTAATATCGAACGCATGGAAATGCTAGGGCAAACAGGTGCAGATATCGGAGATACTACACTTCAAGAGCAGACAGGACAAGAAGAAATTCAAACTCAAAAGTCAAGTGATGAAATTATTCAAGAAGCTGACGAAAAAAATCTAGATGACAAGGAGAAAGAAGTCCAAAAAGAAAAGTAGGTGATATAGATGTCAAATGAAGAAATATTGCAACAAAGATGGGACAAAACTGAAAAAACATTGAAACAATACCTTGCAAAGTTTAGTTCGCTAGGTAGTGATACAATGGATAGACTAATAGAAATATTTGACACGATGGATATTACCTATCAAGATTTAAATAAGACTATCTCTAAAGAAGAAAAACGACGTCTAGATAGAAGAATACTAGAATGGAAAGAAAATGGAATATTGACTGGGTATTTTGAATATTTAGTGTATTCAAAAAGCAAGATAACATATAGTGACTTGTTAGAAATAATGATTTACTCTGCTTATGCAGAGCAGGAACAAAAAGAGCAAGAAATGAGTAAAGAAATTTTTGTGACAGTAGCAAAAGATATTTATAATCAAGCACTTAAAGAAATACCTGTCAAAACTAAAAAGTTCTCATTGACATGGGAATATATATGGAGCTTGTTATGGATTCCAACCTATAATAAAAAATGGGACGAGTATTTAAAATTGTTGACAATGTTAAATGAGCAGGAAGCTTATAAACAATTACTTACCTATATACAAAATAAAAAATCAATATCATCTAAAGATTTAAAGCCATTGATGCAAAAGCAAATGAATAGAATTATCTGTATTAATGGCGATAAATATAGTGGAGTAATAAGCGATACTTGTAGGCAACTAGGAAATAAGATTTATACAGATCCATTTAAGGAAGAAAAAGGATTACAAATAAGATTCATAGCAGAAATGGATAAAAGAACAACTAAAATGTGTGAAAGTATGAATAATATGCTTTTTTATGTAAATGATTGGAACAAATTTTACAGATACAGCGAAATTGATAAGAAAGCTGTCCTATATACAGTAAAAGGATTAGAACAAGGAATTAATTTGCCTCCTATCAATAATCATTTTCACTGGTGCAGAAGCACTATTACATATTCAATAAATATACCTGATGCTGACATATTAGCTGAATATAATGATTATAAAAATTTAAAGGAGGAACTTAACATAGATATACCTGATACACTTGATGAATATGCTAAATTGAGGTACAATAAGGCAAATTATATTGATGAACTTAAACTGAAAAGAGAAATATACAAAGATTATGTAAGAAATATAGAATTAGGAAAGGAGGGCGAAAAAACTAGTTTTCAAAAATATTATGATAAATATATAGATTCAAGAAAAATATTAGGAACTGTTACAGGTGATGGTATAAGAGTTGGTGATGTTTCAACGCATGCAATTTATAAAATGGCAAGTAGAAATATATCAGCTAAACAAATCATAAATATATTATGTAAATCAAAACGTATTTATGATACAGAACATGGTAGTTTAATATACACAATAGACGATCGGTATAAAGTTGTTCTTACCAATACAGAATATCATAATATCAAGACAGTAATGAAAACTAGAAAATAATTATGCATAACTTATATGAAATATTTGATGATTACAGTAAAAAGTTATTAGAAAAATATAATATCAAAGTAGAAGATAAGATATTAAGTGAAGAAGAATATCATTCGTTTTTACGAGAAACAAACAAAATGGCCATAGAAGATATGGAAGAAATCTATGATTATTTAGATGATTATTTTGCAGAACAAGAAGAACAAGAAAAAGAAAGCACTCAATAAATAGAGTGTTTTTATTATGCTGGGATAGGTATTAATCCGTGAGAAATTAGCAGAGATAGCTACTGCTAGGGGTTCAAATCCCCATTCCGGCTTTATTTTATATGTAGTGCACTGACTATTATTTAGTGTAATTGGCGAGCATAATGCGATCTTGAAAAAGACTAGTGGGGAGTACTAGGGTACAAGGTTCGATTCCTTGTAATAATAGTTGGTACAGTGCTTATAAAATAGCACTCCGACATTTATGTCGGCTAGCTCATCAACCTAGAGTTGAAGGAGTGGGAGATATCGTCAAATTTATTATTGACGATATCGTTTAACTCGATAGAAATATCGAGTTTTTTTGTTTGGATTAATTCACCGTGACGAATTAGATTGATTACCTTAAGTAATTAGTTTGGATATTTTCTATCCGCAAAAGAAAAGGAGGGTTATCTATGGAAGATAACAAAGATGTGGTAGGTGCTACCGAGACAGCACAAGTAGAAGCGGAGACTACTGAAAAAACTCCAGTTGATACTCAAAAGACAGATGCTCCAAAAGAAAAGACTTTTTCAAGAAATGAAGTCAATAGAATGTTAAATGCTGAAAGAGAAAAATTAAAAGCAGAATTGAAGCAAACTTACGAAGCAGAGAAAACAGAAGCGGAGAAGTTAGCGAAATTAGATGCGACTGAAAGATTGAACTACGAATTAGAGCAAGAGAAAAAAAAGACCGCTGAACTAACTAATACAATCAATATGATGACCTTAAAAGATACAGCTATTTCCTATGCAACTGAAAAGAAATTGCCAGTTGGATATATTGAAGATTGGGATTTTGCAAAGGAAACTGCAGAAACGATTAAGGAAAAGGTTGATAAGTTAGTTCAATTAAGAAGTAAAGATTTAGAAGATTATTTAAAAGACAAATTAAAGCAAACTCCACCAAAAGCAGTTGATGATAAAAGCAAAAAAAATGATCCGTATTTGATGGGATTTGATAATTACATGCAAAGCATGAAAAAGAGAAAATAGGAAGGTGATATTATGGCTATCAATTTAGCAACAAAATTTAGTCCAGTAGTGGATGAAACATTTACAGAACAAAGTAAATCATCACTAGTAGTAAATAGTGATTATGATTTCGTAGGCTCTAAATCAATTAAAATCTATTCAGTAGGAACAGCAGAGATGAATGATTACGGAAGAAACACAGATGGTACCGCTAGATACGGAACTCCTAAAGACTTAAACAATGATGTTCAAGAAGAGCAAATGGAAAAGGATCGTTCATTTACATTCGTTATTGACAAAATGGATGAAGATGAAACTTTGGGAGCTATGAATGCAGGAACTGCCCTTGCAAGACAAATCAATGAAAAAGTTATTCCAGAAGTAGATAAGTATGTTTATCAAAAAATGGCAGATAAGGCAGGAAATACTATAGAAGAAGATATTGACAACACGAACGCTTATGATTCTTTAGCGACTGCAAATGAAATTCAAGATGAGGCATTAGTTCCAGAACAAGGCAGAGTATGTGTAGGAACTCCTGCTTTTGTTAAGAATTTAAAAGCTGACGAAAGAGCAGTATTAGATACTGATGTTGGTCAGAATATTAGAATTAAAGGTGTTATTGGTGAAATGGATGGAGTTTCTATTCAAAAAGTTACTTCTAAATTATTACCAGAAAATGTTAACTATATCCTTGCACATCCAGTTGCAACTACTTTTGCAGTAAAATTAGCTGATTATAAAATTCATGAAGATGCTCCAGGTGTTAGTGGCTCTTTAGTAGAAGGAAGAATTTATTACACGGCATTTGTAAGAAATAATAAAAAGTCAGCTATTTTAGTTTCAAAAAAAAAAAGTAGCATAGACTCATCAAAAAAATCAATTAAAGTAAGTGTTCCAAGTGAAGAAACTTCTCTAAATCTTGGTGAAAAAACAGTTCAGGATTTATGTGAAAATTTGAGTATTGGCGATACTGGAAAAGTAACAGGTACTTTAAAGTATGTGGAAAACTGGGCTGAATTTTCTAAAACCGACAACACTGGAAACTTTATTCCTTTATATTTTGAAGAGGCAAAAGGACAAGCTAAAGGTACAATTAAGTGTGAGCTTAAAGGTACTGGCGCTAAATTAAAAAAACCGGTGGCAGTAGATGAAAAAGATGGATTAATTGTATTCCAGGTGCACGATAAGGATAATACAATTGAAATAACAAGTGACGGTAAGGAAACCAAAACACTTACGTTAAGTGAAGTTGAATTACAAGGGGAGTGATAGTATGAAGTTTAAAAATAAAAAAAACAATACTATATACATTGTAACAACTCCGAGTTTAATAGATCGCTTTAAAAATGATTCTGATTATGAATTAGTTGTGACTCAAAAGGCTTTTAAAAAGAAAGACCCAAAAGTAGAATCACAAACAATTGCGATGAATCAAAAAACAAAAAATATAGAATAGGAGGTGCAAGTATGGAGATGATTGAATTGTTAAAAAAAGATTTAGCAGACAATTATCATGATGATGACGATGTACTTCAAGAGTATATTCGTATATATTCAGATATTGCATCTCACGCCTCAAATAGGGAGTCAAAAGATCCATTAATTACTTCTTATGTTTATACTGCTGTAAAAGAAGCTTATATAAGAAGAGGTGATGAAGGTTCTTCTTCCAGTAATGAAGGAGGACTTTCATCTTCTTATATTGATATTGAAGAAAAGCTGCGAAAGGATTGTCTAGCAATTAGAAAAGGTAAATTTTAATTATGAAATTAAAGAATCTCTATTTATGTTACCTTTATGAACCTATTCCTCAAAAAGAATTAGGTGAGACAATCTTAAAATGGAAGTATAAATGTGAAAAAAGAATGAATGTACAGCAGGATATAGGTCAGTTAGATGTTAATTCGGCAGGATTGATAGACTTTGATAAAATTAAAATCCGTACAGATTATGATATTGATTTGAATAAGCAAGATGGTCTTTCATTTGAATTGTTAAAATTAGATGATGATGGCTATGCTATAAAGCCACCTCTTTATAGAGTTTCTTCAAAAACTAAAGTTGGTACTACAACAACTTATTCTTGCGAAATTTATCATGGAGAATAAAATGTTTAAATGTACGATTAAAAGGAAAGCATCAAGTCAAGATATCTATTCGGAAATTATAAATTCATTGCCAAAGGCAATGGAGAAAGTAATGATTTATGCACAAAATGTTGCTTTGAGTCATAAAACCGGAAGAAAAGATAAGAATCTTATTACATATAAAATCGTAAAAAACGACAATGTAATTGAAGGCCGATTAACAACTAATTTTGATTATGCTGGCTTTTTAGAATTTGGCACAGGAAAATTGTCTGATGGATCTATGCCACATATTGGGCATACAAAAACATTTCATGAAAGTGGGATGACATTTTGGTGGATACCGCCGGAATTATCTAAAGATGGCGATTGGCATTTGGTTTATACTCAACTTGCAAAGCCATTTATGAGACCAACAGCTTTTGAAATGGAGAAAAGCGCAAAAGATATATTGGCAAAAGAAATTATTAAAGCAATTAGGGGATGATGATATGTATGAACTAAGCGAAGCAGAATTTACAAAATATACTGTAAAACAAGTTGAACAACTAGGAAATACAACTTTATCTAATCCAGATTCTTCTGAACAATTTCCAATTGCGGTAATAGGAAATACAATGAGAAATATTTTAAAAACTGAAAATAATATCCCAATTTATTCTAGATTTTCTATTACAGTAGAATGGTGGGCTAATTCAAAATATGAGGCTATGGAGCTATTTGATACGACAAATAAAGCTTTGCGAGAATACAATTATATTCCAATTGGTTCTCCAATAGATATATATGATGAAATTACAAAAAAACATCGTTACGGAAGTCGCTACGAAGTAAATTATAATGGATTAACAAACTCTCTAGAGAGAATTTTATAGCACAAAAAGAGTGCTTTTATTAGAAAGGATGATAATATGAATTCAGGAAATATTCCAAAGGTTAGTACCTTAAGTACTTTATGGGTTGCAGAAACTTTAACAGGCGAAAAAACCCAAGTTGCTTATGTTCAAGAGATACCACCTCTTAAAAGTGCAAAAGAAGCCATTACTTATAATGCACTTGATTTAGAGGAAGAACAGCAAGCAAAAGGAAATCGAAAAGCTGAAACACTTACGATTCCACTATTATTTACTGAAACACAACACGATGTTTTAGTAGAAAAATCCGAAAGTGATAAAGAATATTATTGGTTTATTAAGCTACCAGATTCTACGGCAAAAGAAGCTAAAAAACCAATAGTATTTAACTTCACTGGTGCGTGCGATGTAGGTATGGATACTATCGCAATAGATGATTTGTTAAAAGAAAATTTAACTATTTATCGAAGTAGTAAAGTAAATGAAACTAAAGGATTCCCTGAAGCTGAATAGGGAATCCTTTTCTTTTTTTAGGAGGTAAAATATGAAAATTTTAAAAATAGGTGATAAAGAATATTATCTTATTCCAAGATCAAGAAAAATAATTGAACTAACAGAAAGACTTAAAGCAAAAAATTTAAATGATTTAATTTTTCAAGGATTAAATGATGGAAATATTAAAATCTTAAGCGAATTGATTAAGTCGTTTGCAGAAACTCAAGAAGGAAAAGCAGCATTTACATCAATAAACAATGTTTATGATGCTATTGATGAGTGGAAAAAAGAAAATGATACAAGTTATGTGGAATTATACAAGATTATAGCAGAGGTCATCAATGATGAGGGTTTTTTCAAAAGCAAGATGACGAAGGAAGAATTGGAAAGCCAATTAGCCAATCCAATCTCTTACGTGAACTTGCAAGAAATTGCTGTGAATACTGCTACGAAAATGATGGAACAAGCGGCTCAGGAGGAATTTCGAGGCCACAAAGGATAGATTATAAAGATTTAATATATGAATTAGAACCAATATGTTATCGATATGGTATGAAGCCTAATGAATTTTGGAGTTGTACATACAGAGAATTGACTTTATATGTCAAATCTAGTTCTTTACAAAGGGATCAAGATTATAAAAAAAATATTGTTTTAGCAAATGCGTTAGGGAACAAATTAATTAGTGCCTTTCAAAAACACCCTAAAAATATAGATTTAATTACAATGAAACCATTTGATAAATTGTTTGAAGATGAGCTTAATCAAAAATCTAATGTACAGTCAATTGAAGAACAAATTAAAAATTTAAGGAGTAGAAAGTAGGGGTGAAATAATGGATAATAAAGTAATTGAGGAACTTGATATTATTATTAGAGCCCAGGTTGACAAAGCTAGAGGCGATTTAAAGAAAATCGCTAAAGAAACAAAAACAGTTACTGATTCAATAGTTAAAGATTTTAAAAAAGTTGATAATAGTGATGCTTTATCTGGAATGACTAAAGCAATTAAAAATAGTGTTGAAGAGACAAAAAAAGCAGCATCTGAAATGAAGCATCAAATCGAAGTAACAATGGATAATGTTACATTCAAAATGAGTGCTGACACCAGTGATTTTAATGAAAAATATGAGGAAGCAATGGCAAAGTATGAAGAAGAAGTTTCTAAATTAGAATCTAAAGAAATAATTTTGCCTGAAGTAGATACAACTAGCTTAAATGATGTTAAAGCATCTTTAAATAATTTAAAGGATGCATCTGCCACCACTATAGAAGAATTGGAATATAATCTTCAAAATTTCAATGCCTTATCTTTAGCAGATGAAATAAAAACAGTAGGTATGCAAATAGGACAACTATCATCTAATATCAAACAATCTTTTAATAATACCTCATTTGGACAAGCAGTAACCAATGCTATCGAAGGTTGGAAAATGGGATTTGATATTATTAAATCTAAAGCTTCCGAATTCAAGAATGTTTTAAATAATAGTTCTATAGGACAGAGTGTAACCAAATCTATAGATGGATGGAAGTCTGGCTTTGACACGGTAAAACAAAAAATTACATCTATGAAATCAACTATTGGTGATTTTGCTGGAAATGTAAAGTCCAAAGTAGAACCTGTCACAAACATCTTTAAAAATATTGGTACAACAGCCAAAAATGCATTCGTGCAAGCAAAGGCCAATATTAAAGAAATGGCTAATACTGCCGGAACTCCTTTAAATAAATTAAAAGGCCTAATTAATAAAATTAAAGATGTACGAAAAGAAAGTGAAAACACAAAAAAAGCGGGTAATAGTTTAGGTACTAGTTTAGGTAAATCATTTGAAAGTGGCATTAAATCTATAAAAAAATTTGGATTATCGCTTCTTTCAGTAAGAGGTATGTTTAATGTTGTAAGTCAGGCTGCTCAATCATATTTAAGTTTTGATACACAATTACAAAGTTCGATTCAAAACAGTTGGAATGTATTGGGAAGTTTATTAGCACCGGCTTTAGAATTTGTCGCTTCGTTATTTAGTCAAATAACGAGCGCTGTTGCACTTTTTGTGAAGACTCTAACAGGTGTTGATTTAGTTGCCAAAGCTAACGCTAAGGCTCTAAAAAAACAAGAAGACGCAACAAAAGGCGTAGCTGCAGCTAATAAGCAATTAAGTAGTATTGATGATATTGAAACATTATCTTCATCTTCTGGAAATAGTGAATCTAATAAACCGGAGCAATTGACAATCGAACCGATTGATATTTCTCCAATGATGAATGTTTTTAACAAACTAAAAGGATTTTTAGGGACCTTATTTGACCCAATAATTGAAGCCTGGGAAAATGTAGGATCTGGCGTATTTGATAGTATGATAGAAATGTTCGAAAGTCTTGGAGGATTAGGTGGTTCAATACTTGGAAGCATTTTTGAAGTTTGGACCAATGGAACAGGAGAGGAAATAATAACAAACATTTTATTAGGGTTTCAAGGATTATTCGATATTATAGGATTGGTTGCTGACGCTTTAAAAAAAGCTTGGGATACCGCTGGAACTGGAACTTCTATAATACAAAAAATTGCTGATACATTTATCATTGTTGAAAAATTTGTATTAAGCATAGAAGACACATTAAAGAAATGGGTTATGAGTGAAAGCTTTCAAGAAGCTTTAAGTGTTGTTTTGGGATTTGTTGATGATTTGTTAGGATATATAGAAGATATTGCCGATTGGATATTAGAAATGTATAACAAATATTTTAAACCAGTTATAGAAGATAAACTATTGCCAGCAATAAATGACATTATAATTGCGGTTGGCGACATATGGAAAGCAGTCAAGCCAGTAGTAGATAAAGTCATTAGCAATATCAAGAATTTTTTGGAACCAGTTATTAAAGGATTAAGCGGTCTTATTGGTGGTATTATTGATGTTATTGATGGTATTGCCAAGTTTGTTTCAGGTGTATTTAAAGGTGATTGGCAAAAAGCTTGGGATGGAATCAAAAAGATATTTCAAGGAATTTGGGATGCAATTGCTTCTGTAGTTAAGACACCAATTAATCTTATTCTTGCAGGAATAGAAAGCTTTGTTAATGCACTTATTGATGGATTTAATTTCTTTAAAAAAGCTATAAACAAAATAAGCTTTGATGTTCCAGATTGGGTGCCAGTTATTGGTGGTGAAAAATGGGGTTTTAATTTAAAGTTATCAGATCCAATTAAATTGCCAAGATTAGCAACTGGTGATGTGGCTTATGAAGAAACTCAAGTTGTTGTTGGTGAATATGCTAACGCAAGACAAAATCCAGAAATTATTTCTCCAAAATCAATGATGGAGGATGCTTTTAGAAATGTTCTAGATGAAAAAGATGAAGGAACCAGAGTTGATAAATTAATTATAAATGTTGCTGATAAAAACTTTTATGAAGGTGCTATTGAATATATAAATAACGAAAGTGCTCGTAAAGGTGTCAGTGTAATAAAGGAGACGAGTTAACATGGTATGGAAATGTGATGGGGCGATTCAAAAATCGCCCTCTTCTTTTAAGATAAATATTGATGATATTGATATCGATAGTTATAGATCTACTGCTAATGCTAGCCTAATTGATAAAACACTAGCTAAAGGAATGCTAAAATGTTCATTCTCCTTTGATTATTTAACAGAATCAGAGGCAGAACATTTAATGGCACTGACTTTTAAAAATCCTATGAATTTAGAAATTAAATGTCCAATTTTAGGAGGAAAAATAGTTAAAGCTCAATTTCGATGTGGAAAAAGAACCTGTGATATGATTAGCACTGAAGAAAGTGAAAACACTGATAAAACAAAATGGAAAGTATCGTTTACTTGCTCGCAAAAAAAGAAGATAAAGGGACAATGATATGGCATATCATACATCTGAAGCGTATAAACAGTTTATATATGATGAAGACTCTATACAAAACATTGATTTTATAGTCAACGATACTCCAATTAACAAAGATTTTGTTAAGTCTATTAAATATAAAGATAGTATTTTTGAATCAGATTCTTTTATTTTGGGAAGCGCTATTCCTAAACAATTTGAAATAGAATTAAATAAAGATTTTTTAAGTGAAATTGAAGATTTCACAGAATTAAAAATAATATTTAACTTAGAGCTTGAAGACGGAACAATTGAAGAAGTTCCAATGGGAAACTATATTGTTATAAAAGCTGATGAAAATTCTGAAGATTCTATCAAATATACATTAAGAGATTATATGGAAAAGTTTGATGGAACAATAGATTTTAGTAACTTAGTACCATGTACTAGATTTGAATTATTGAAGGAGATATGCAATTCTTCTGGTGTTGAATTAGAAAATTTGTCAATCATTAATGGTAATGAGATTGTCAATAATTATGATAATACAATACCAGTGAAAACATATATATCATTTATTGCAGAAAGGGCTGGAGGTTTTGCTAAAATAACTAGAGATAACAAATTGGTCATAAAATCTTTTGATAAATCTGATATTAATATCTTACCATCGGACTTATTAGGAGACTTTACAATAAATGAGCAAAAGTCCATCACAAAAGTAGTATATGAAAATGGTATTCAAAAATTTGAAAAAGGTACTGACGATGGCGAAACAATATTTTTAAGTCAAGAAAGCCCTTTTTCTTGTTCACAATTAGAAATTGATAATTTATATGATGTATTAAAAAATATAACATACCAAACTTTTGATGCTAAAATCTGGGGAGACCCATCAATCGATAGTGGCGACATTATAAAGATAAATAATATCGTTTCATTTGCACAAATGGACTGGGATTTTGGCAACGGATTTTATGGAAATTATAAAACAGTGTTAAATAAAACATCAAAAATATCAAACGTTTCTAAATTGTCGGCTACACAAAAGTTTAGAAGATTAAAATCAATAATAGATGAACAAGCCGGTGTATTAGAAATAATAAATGAAAAGGTAGATGGTCAGAATAAACAATTAGCAGATTTTAAAATAGCATTGGATAGTATCTCTTTAACTGTTAAAAGTACTACTCAAGAAGTTAAAGATTTAGCCGATAGTTTAGAAATCTTTTCTGTAGAGTTATCACAATATAATCTATTAATACCTACTGATTATCAAGGTTATCCAAAAAACACATCAAGCTATGATGTGTTTTATTATGCTTACTTTAAAGGCAAACAAGTTGAATGCTCTGTCGAAATTGAAGGTGAGACTTCAAACATATCAACGATGAGTGATACAGAAAAAATATCTTTTTCTGTTGAACAAGAAAAGAAAATTAATCAATTAAGTAGTGATTATGATTTGACTTTTACTTATAACGATAGTGGTACTTCTTATTCAATTTCAAAAAAAATAACAGTTACTTTGGCAGTTGGTGGTGAAGCTGGAAAAGATGGTGAAGCTGGAAAAGATGGTCAATCTTCGTATACATATTTTAAATACAGCACTAATGAGTCAGGACAGCCAATGACTGACATTCCTGATGAGAATACTGAATATATTGGTATTTCCATCACAACGAATCCAGCACCACCTACGAGCCCTAATGCATATACTTGGTCAAAAATTAAAGGAAACGATGGCATTAAGGGTGATAGTTCTTATTTTCATATTAGATTTTCGGCAGATGGTGAGACTTTTAGTGAAGATAACGGAAAAACACCAGCAAGGTGGCAAGGTACTTATTCAGATAATAACCCCAATGATAGTGATAATTTTGACGATTATAGCTGGGTTGATACAGCTATCGTAGTTCAAGACGATATAAACGATTTACGAGATAAAACTAATCAATTAGAAGATGATTTAAATAATAATTATTTAACAAAAAACGATGCTAATATTCAATTTGCAGAAAATAAAGGAAATATTGAAGAGCTTAATCAGAAAATATTAGAGCTAAACCAATTAGCTGATAGTCTATCAATCAGTATTACAAGCATAAATGAAAATGGTGTCAGTAGGGTAGTTACTAGTACGGGATTCGTTTTTGATGAAAATGGTCTAAACATTTCAAAAGCAGGCGAAGCTATTAAAAATTTGATTGACAATACTGGCTTGTTTGTTACTCGTGATGATGAAGAAGTTCTTGGTGCTGATCCTTCGGGTGTTAGAGCTGAAAATGTCACCGTGCGAAAATGGTTAGTTATAGGTAAGAATTCGAGAATGGAAGATTATATGGAGAATAGAACAGGAATGTTCTATATAGGAGAGTGATAACATGGCAAGGACAGGTACACAATTTATTCATGTTTCAGGTACCTCAAACACTCATTTGTATGGTACATATCAATTAGTTTCACAAAATATAAATAACAATACATCTACGATTAGACTAAGATTATATTTTACATATAGTGGTGGTACAACTGTTGCGTCTTCGTATTCTACATTTAAATTGGATGGTACAACTGTTAAAAGTGGTTCTTACAGTTACAAACCTGGTGATCATTTGCTCGGTCAAAAGGACATTACTGTAACGCATAATGCCGATGGTACATTTCCAGGAAAAAGTGTATCGGTATATAGCTATTCATATCAATTCAGCAAGGATACCGATACAGGATCAATTCCAGCTGGCGTTATTGCAACAATCCCAAGAGCGTCATCAGTTACAGCTACAGACGCAGCAATAGAATCATCTACCAGCATAAATATTTCAAGGGCGTCAGGAAGTTTTAAACATACTTTAAAATATGCATTTGAGGGGCTTACAGGCACAATTGCAAGCGATATAGATACCTCATATGGTTGGACAATTCCAACCTCTTTTTATGCCAAAATGACTAATATTTTGTCAGCAAAATGTACCATTATCTGTGAAACGTACAGTGGTGATATATTGATTGGCACCAAAGAAACTACCTTTAATGTTAGTATAAATGCTGCAATTAATAAACCAGATATAGATGCTACATTTGAAGATATAAATGAATTGGCCACCTCTTTAACAGGCTCAAATAATAAGCTAATCAAGTTTGTTTCAGAAGTAAAGGTTACTATGACAGCTACTGCGAAAAATGGTGCAACAATAGTTTCAAAAAAAATCATTTGTGGTGATGGAAAATCGCTGAATGATAATGGCACTTTGTCTTTAGTTGAAAGTGGCAAATTTACGATTACTGCAATTGATAGTCGTGGTATATCTAACAGTAAAGAGTACAATTTAGAAATAGTTGATTATATTAAATTAACTTTAAATGTTGAGGCATTTAGACCAACGCCAACAGACAATCAAATTGCCATCAATTTTAAAGGAAATTATTATAATAATTCGTTTGGATTAATAGATAATAATCTTGATTTGAAATATCGATATAAGCCCAAAGAAGGTAATTCTTGGACAAACTACTCTAACTTAAATAAGACTTTAAGCGATAATAATTATTCAAATGGATCATCAGAGATAAATCTTGGCGATATGTTTGATTATAATAATGCCTATGATTTTGAATTCGTCGCTACTGATAAAATTATGTCTGTAGCTGTTCAATTATCCGTAGCACAAGGGTTGCCTAACTTTGATTGGGGAAAAGATGATTTTCAGCATAATACGGTTGTATATTTGAAGTCAGGAAATGAACTTCTTGATTATGAAAAAAACGATAATCGTATTCAGTATAGAGACGCCAAAGGTAATAATCTTTTCCCAGAAACTGGATTGTTCAAAAAGATAGGTACCTTTGATGAAGAAGAAAATTAAGAGGTGAAATAATGAAAAAAATTGAAAAAGTTATTGACAAGTTAAATATAGCGAGATATGCTTTAACGAACGAACGAACGAACGAACGAACGAACGAACGAACGAACGAACGAACGAACGAACGAACGAACGAACGAACGA
>CANRDZ010000012.1 GCA_947629465.1 uncultured Bacilli bacterium
AACTAGTATAAAAAATCAAAATTGAAAATAATTTATAAAGTTTTGTATAGAAAATACTTGACTTTATTATGGGAGGATAATAAGGAAATGATAAATGATTCTAATGATATTTTAATAAATTTAAATGACATAATAAAATATAATAAAATAATAGCTAGTAAAACAAATGAATTATATGATTTAAATAATTTTAAAGAATTAAAAAAAGAAGAAATAGCAAATTATATATTAAAATATAGTTTACCAGAAGGTAATAAATATAATAAAGGAATTTTAATAACAAATGAAGAAAAAAATTTAATTTTAGAAAATAGAAATATTGATAATATTAAAGATATTAAAGAAATACCTAAAGGAATAATAATTAAAAGAACTAATTTAAGAAGCTTTCCAACAGCAAAAAATTTTAATGACAGTAAAACAAGTGATTTAGATCGATTACAAGAAACAGAACTTTTATTTAATACAGAAGTTTTAATTATTCATGAAAGTAAAGATAAAATATGGAATTTTGTTATCAGTCCCATTTATGTTGGTTGGATTGAAAAAGAAAACATTGCTTTAGCAACTGATGATGATATAGAATTTTTTATAAAAAATAATAATTTTGGAATTATTATAGATAAATCTGTTACTTTAAATAATTTAGTATTAGATATGAGTGTTAAAATACCATTAGTAAATAATAAATATATAATTCCAATAAAAAATGAAAATGGATATGTTGGAAAAAAAGAAGTAACAATTGGTAAAGACAAAATTAATATAAATTATTTATCATATACTAAAAATAATGTTATTACCCAAGCTAGAAAATATTTAGGTGTATCGTATAGTTGGGGAGGATATAATCAAAATGTTGATTGTTCTAGTTTTATAGCAAATATTTATCGAACATTTGGTTTTCAATTTCCTAGAAATACTTCTAGTCAAAATAAAAGTGTTGGAAAAGTAATTTCTTTTTCTTCCAAAACCAATAGTGAAAAATTAAAATTAATTGAAAATACTGAACCAAGCTTGTTATACCAAAATGGTCATGTTATGTTATATATTGGTAAAAAAAATAATAAACATTATATTATTCATGCTTCAGGAGAAGGATCAGTAAAAGAAAGTATATTAGAAGATTCTAGTTATTTAAAGAATATTAATAAATTAGTTTTAGTTGGTAAATAAAAAGTGTTATAATACCCATAAGAGGTTATTTAAGTGGCTACAATAGAAGAATTAAGAAAAAAAGTAAAATTTATTGATGCTGTGCGAAAAAAAAGTGATAGACAATATAATAGAATTACAATAGATAAACAAGCCAAAAAAATCTATTATTTTCATAGTATTCTTTTTAAAAATAGTATTTATGGTAATGAAGCAAATATAGCTAAAGGTATATTTAATACTGAAACATATTCCTATTTACCATTATCTTTTTTTGACTTTCCTTTTTATGTTAATATTCATTTTAAAGATGAAATAGAAACTAAAGAAATTATAGATTCTATAAATAATCAAAAATTAATTGATACTCCTATAGTACTAGTTAATCCTCAAAAATTAATAAAAGATAATAATATATTATATCGTTTTACCGCCTATGTATCTTTAGATATTATGTATGAAGCAGTAATATATAATAAAATTTACTTTGATATAAGCGATAATCCCATGATAAAAATTAATACCTTTGATGATGATACATTTAATAAAATTAAAATTATTAAAGAATATTTAAATAAATTTTATCCAACAATTAATGTTGATTTTGGCTTTGCAGTTCAAAATTTAAAAGATTTAATGGAATTACAAAAATATGGTGATATTTTAGGATCTAATATAATAATTTACTTACCAGAAACAGCCTTTTTAGATGAAGAAAAAAATCCATCTTCTTTTAGAAAAATATTATATGATAAAAAAATGATAAAACATTTAGAATTTACAAAACAAATGAAAATTTATTATTTAAAAACAGCATACAATAGTTTTGAAGAAATAATTGAATTTGAAAAAGCAATTGATGTTATTTTAGCCAGGATTCCAAGTAATGCAATACCATTAGATAAATTAGTGTTTATTTCCTTAATATTAATTAATTATCTGAATTATGATAAAGAAGATGGAGATATTCGCAATTTATATGAAGTATTTAAAGAAAAATTAGGAGTTTGTCGCGAATTTGCCGAAATTTTTAATACTCTTATGACAAGAGTAGGAATTAAATCAGAATGCGTATATGCTCCTCCAATAAGAGAAAATGAAGATGGCCATGTTTTCAATGTAGTTACCATAAATGAAAAAAATTATTATGTTGATATAACTTATGTTATGGATGAAATTAAAACAAAGTATATTTCATCTATTAGTGAAAGTCCAAATTTTTTAACTGATAATAAATTATTTGATCGTTATCATAAACGAGATTTACTTTATAAAAATTATAAATGTGAAACAATGAATGTGAGAAGAATAGAAGAAGCTATAGAAATAGCAAAAAAATGGAATAGTAATTACAATATAAGTCTTGCTGCATTAAAAGATTTATTTAAAAAAAGAAAACAAAAAGTTATTAATGAGAGAGAATTATTAGATGCCATGCCTAGAATAAGAGGTGGAAGATGACAAATGATTTTAATAAAGGTGTAACAGAAGTATTAGAAATAGTAAAATATTTAGATGATAATTTGAAGCTTTTAATAGATAATAAATATTTAGAAGAGATAAAAAAATATAAAGACAATGATTACAATTTTAAAATAAATAAGAATATTCCATTATATGATAATGAATTTTTGGATATAACATATGTTCTTTTAGCAAGATTATTTAAAAAGAATTAAAGATATGATAAAATAAATGAAAAGAAAGAGGAAACCATGAAAAAAAATATTATTATTACTTTGATTCTTTTATTAATAGCATTACTTTTATATTATGTAATGTTACCACCAATTAATTTAAGTAGCCCATTGTTTTGGTTTTATGTAATTATTCTAATTTTTTCTTATGTTATATTATCATCACTTAAAAATAATATTTTTAATAAAAATTTATTTTTTAAATTGAATAAAGTTGAAATTAGTTTTTTAATTGCTATTCCATCAATAATTACTTTAATAATAATGATTAATTTTATTTTATCACCAATATTTAATGCTAAAAATTATAGTAAGAGAATTAATGTTATTGAAGGATATTCATTTGTAGAAGATGTAAAACCTGTAGATTTTACGAAAATACCTTTAATTGATAAAGAAAGCAGTGAAAAATTAGGGGATAGAAAAATGGGAGAATTTACATCTATGGTTAGTCAATTTTATGTAAGCAATCTATATACTCAAATAAATTATAATAATGAAATAGTTCGGGTAACGCCATTAGAATATGCTAGTATAATTAAATATTTTGCTAATAGAGATGAAGGCATTAAAGGTTATATCATTGTTAATTCTGTAGACGGTTCATCATCTTTAAAGACATTAGAAAATGGTATGCGTTATATGCCAAGCGCTTTATTTTTTGAGAACTTATATCGCAAATTAAGAATAAGTTATCCAACATTAATTTTTGATAAAGAATCTTTTGAAATTGATAATGATGGTAATCCATATTGGATAATACCTACAATAAAATATATTGGTGTAGGATTAAAAAAAGAAATTAATGGAGCAGTTATTTTAGATCCTATTACTGGTAAGTCAAAAAAATACAAATTAGAGGATATTCCAACTTGGGTAGATCATGTTTTTAGTGCTGATTTAATAATTGAAGAAGTAGATAATTGGGGAGAATATAGAAATGGCTTTTTAAATTCTATATTTGCTCAAAAAGATGTTATAAATACTACAGATGGATATAATTATTTAGTAATGGATGATGATGTTTATTTATATACAGGTATTACTTCTGTATCTAGTGATGAATCTAATTTAGGTTTTATTTTAGCAAATTTAAGAACTAAAGAGACTAAATATTATCTAGCTCCTGGGGCAGAAGAATTTAGTGCAATGGCATCAGCTGAAGGATTAGTCCAAGAAAAAAGTTATGATGCATCATTTCCTCTTTTAATAAATTTAAACAATAGACCAACTTATTTGCTTAGTTTAAAAGACGCTGCTGGCCTTGTTAAAATGTATGCTTTTATTGATGTAGCCGATTATCAAAAAGTTGTAGTAAGTGAGGCATCTTACGGAATTGAAAATGCAGCATCTAAATATTTAAAAGATAGCGATTTCACTGATGGTAAATTACTTACCAAAGAAATAATATTAAAAAATATAACCAGTGCTGTTATAGATGGTAACACGTATTATTATCTTACTGATAGTGAAAATAATTTTTATTATACAAGTATAATAGTAAATAAAACTTTACTACCATTTTTAAAAGTTAATGATAAAATAAAAATTACTTATAAGGAAGGTGATATTTCCGAAATTACAAATATTGAAAAATGAAAGGAAAATATAATGATAGAAAAAATAGAAGAAAATCTTTTAAGTATTGGGAGGTCACTTTGACATTTCAAAATTACAAGCTAGAATAAAAGAATTAGATGAACAAATAAATGATGATAAGTTGTGGCAAGATTTTGAAAAAGCAAATAGTCTTAATAAGGAATATGCCAATTTAAAAAAAACATTAGATAATTATAATTCATTAAATGAACAATTAAAAATATTAAAAGTATTTCAAAAAGACTTATCTGAAGATGAAGTAAATAAAGAAATAAATGATTTATATATAAAAATAACTGAATTAGAAAAATTAATTCATTTAAATGGCCCTTATGATAATTTAAACTGCTATTTAGAAATTCATCCAGGAGCAGGAGGAACTGAATCATGTGATTGGGCCAATATGCTTTTAAGAATGTATGAAAGATTTTGTGAAAAAAACAACTTTGTCTATGATGTCATATATGAAAATAAAGGCGATGAAGCTGGAATAAAAGCTGTATCAATATTAATTAAAGGTAACATGGCATATGGTTATTTAAAAAATGAAAGTGGAGTTCATCGGTTAGTAAGAATTTCTCCTTTTGATAGTAATAAAAGAAGACATACATCCTTTGCATCAGTTACAGTTACACCTGAATTTACTACAACTCCAAATATTGAAATAAATGAAGCAGATTTAAAAATAGATGTTTTTCATTCAAGTGGAGCTGGAGGCCAATCAGTTAATACTTCAAATTCAGCAGTTCGAATAACTCATCTTCCTTCTAAAATAGTTGTTAATTGCCAAAATGAAAGAAGCCAGCTTAAAAATAAAGAATTAGCTATAAAAATTTTAAAGAGCAAATTATATGAAAAATATTTATCCGAAGAGGAAAAGAAAATAAATTCATTGAAAGATACTTCTAAAAATATTGAATTTGGCAATCAAATAAGAAATTACATATTAGAACCATATAAATTAGTAAAAGATAATAGAAGTGATTATGAAAGTAATGATCCAGAAAAAATTTTAGATGGTGATATATTAGAAATGTTAGAATTTAATATTAAGAAAATAGTTAAATAAATTGTGAGAATTTAGTGATATTGCTTGCTATAATTAAAAGATTAATATAAAATAAGCTTTGTGGTGTTATGAAAGAGGTAATTTCATTTTTAAAAGATTTATTAAATGAGGAAGATGTTGTAATAGTAGCCACTTCAGGTGGACCGGATTCTATGTGTCTTTTGCATCTTTTAAAAAATAATTTTAAAAATAAAATTATTTGTGCTCATGTAAATCATGGCTTAAGAAAGGAATCTTTAAAAGAAGCTAAATCATTAAAAAAATATTGTCAAATAAATAATATTATTTTTGAATATATGAAAATAGATAATTATACCAATAATAAATTTAGTGAAAGTGAAGGAAGAAGTAAAAGATATCAATTTTTCAATAAATTATTAAAAAAGTACCACGCCAAATATATTATGACTGCTCATCATGGTAATGATTTAGAAGAAACTATTTTAATGCGATTAGTAAGAGGTAGTAATTTAAAAGGATATGCAGGAATTTTAAGAGTTAACAATCATTTAGTAAGACCATTACTATCAGTTACAAAAGAAGAAATTTTAAAATATAATAAAAGTAATAATCTTGAATATTTTATTGATAGTAGTAATGAATGCGAAAATTATACTCGAAATAGATTTCGTAAAAATATTATACCGCTTTTAGAAAAAGAAGATAAAAATGTTCATAAAAAATTTTTAAAATTTAGTGAAGAATTAAATAAATATAATAATTATATTAATAAAATAATTAATTTAAAAATAGATAATATATATAATGATGGAATAATTAATATAAATAATCTATTAAAAGAAGATGAATTTATTCAAGAAAAAATCATTGAATATGTAATTGAAAATATTCAAAAAGAATACATATTAGATATTAATGATAAAAATAAAAAAGATTTAATGGATTTAATATATTCTTCTAAAAATAAACAAATTGATTTAGGAAATGGTTTTATTGGTCGAAAAAGTTATAATAATTTAATAATAGAAAAAAATAGTACTATTGAGGGTTATGATTATTTATTTAAAGATTATTTAAATATTAATAATAAATATATAATTGAAAAAGTAAATAAAAGTAACGATATAAGCAATAATATTATTAGACTTAATAGTAATGATATTTCACTACCACTTCATGTAAGAACTATTTGTAAAAATGATAAAATGGAAATCAAAAACATGAATGGTTCTAAAAAAATTAAAGACATTTTTAAAAATGCAAAAATTGATATTAAAGAAAGAGAGATTTATCCAATTGTAGTAGATAGCAAAAATACTATAATCTGGTTACCTGGAATAAAAAAATCGATATTTGATAAGGAAATTTCAAAAAAGTATGATATAATACTTAAGTACACGGAGGGAAAAAATGAATAAAAATAATAATGATCGTTTTAAAAATACTATGCCTTATATAATTTTAATTGTTGTTATTGGAGCTATTCTTTTAATGTTTACCTTTCAAGGTTCCGATGTAAAAACATTAAAAACTGGTGAATTATTAGAATATTTAAGAAATGAAGAAGTAGTTTCATTAACAATAACTCCTAATAGTAATGAAAATGTTTATTATGTTGAAGGAAAATTAAAAGATTATAAAAGTAACGAAAGTTTTAAAACTAAAATAATTAGTGAAGATATTTCTGAAATTACAGAATATGTAAAAGAACAAGAAATAAAAGAATATGATACTGAAAGTGATCCTGGCAGTAGTACCTTACTTTATATAGTAGTAAATGTTTTACCTTTTGTATTAATGATTGTTTTAGGATATATATTAGTTAAAAGACTTGCGATGTCTAATAAAAATTCTGTTGATTTTGGTCGTAGTAGAGCTAGATTATCCAATGATAATGATAAAAAGAATTTTAAAGATGTAGCTGGTTTAACTGAAGAAAAAGAAGAAGTAGAGGAATTAATTGATTTTTTAAAAAATCCCAAAAAATTTCAAAAACTTGGAGCAAGAATTCCTAAAGGTGTATTATTAGTAGGACCTCCAGGAACAGGTAAAACCTTACTTGCTAAAGCAGTCGCTGGCGAAGCTAATGTTCCATTCTTTTATATAAGTGGTTCAGATTTTGTTGAATTATTTGTTGGTGTTGGAGCATCTCGTGTTCGTGATATGTTTAAAGAAGCTAAAAGAAGCGCTCCTTGTTTAATATTTATTGATGAAATAGATGCAGTAGGTAGACAACGTGGTACAGGTTTAGGCGGCGGTCATGATGAAAGAGAACAAACTCTTAATCAATTACTTACTGAAATGGATGGCTTTGGCGAAAATGAAGGAATAATTATTATTGCTGCTACTAATAGACCAGATGTTTTAGATCCTGCTTTATTAAGACCAGGCAGATTTGACCGTCAAGTTACTATTAATTTACCTGATGCAAAAGCAAGGGAAGAAATTTTAAAAGTTCATGCAAGAAATAAAATATTAGATAAGTCAGTTAACTTAAGTAATTTAAGTCAAAGAACTCCTGGCTTTAGTGGTGCCGATTTGGAAAATTTACTTAATGAAGCAGCTTTACTTGCAGTAAGACGTAATAAAGAAGCTATTAGTATGAATGAAATAGATGAAGCAACTGATAGAGTTCTTATGGGACCTGCAAAAACTAGTA
This sequence comes from uncultured Bacilli bacterium, assembly GCA_947629465.1. GTDB lineage: Bacteria > Bacillota_I > Bacilli_A > RF39 > UBA660 > SIG200. The sequence continues at coordinate 8,141 of CANRDZ010000012.1, forward strand.
AACAAATAACAGAAAAAGAGAAAAAATTAGTTTCATTGCATGAAGCAGGACATGCCGTAATAGGAATAAAATTAGAAGATGCTAATGAAGTTCATAAGATAACTATTATTCCAAGAGGTATGGCTGGCGGATATACTATGATGCTTCCTAAAGAAGAGAAGATGTTAGTAGCTACTAAAAAAGAATTGTTAGCTCAAATAACTGGTCTTTTAGGTGGAAGAGTAAGTGAAGAAGTATTTTTAAAAGAAATTTCAACCGGGGCATCTGATGATTTTAAAAAAGCGACAAGAATTGCTAGAAGCATGGTTACTGAATATGGTATGAGTGATTTAGGACCTATGCAATATGAAGAACAAACTGAAAGCGTATTTTTAGGTAGAGATTATGGTAAAAGTAAGAACTTCAGTGACCAAGTAGCTCTTGAAATAGATAGAGAAACAAGAAAAATAATTGAAGAATGTTATGAAAAAGCCAAAGAAATAATTGAAAGTAATAAAGCTTTAATAATGCTTTTATCTGATGCTTTAATGAAATATGAGACATTAACTAAAGAACAAATTGAATATATTGTTGAACATGGTGATATAAATTTTGATCAACCTGAAGTTAGTGAAAATATGGAAAATTTAAGGAATAAAGCTAAAGAATTGAAAATAAGAGGTTATTCTAAAATGAGTGAAAAAGAATTAGAAGAAGCAATCAGAAAGGAAGAAAAATAATGGATGTAGTATTATTGATAATATCAGTTTTGCTTATAGCAATCGTTTTATTACAAGGTAATAAAGCCACTGATGGTGCTGGAATTATAACAGGAGGAAATCAAGAATTATTTCAAAATATGAAAGAAAGAGGAGTAGAATTATTTATAAGTCGTTTAACCTTAATTCTTGGAATTTTATTCTTTGTAATTTCATTAATATTATTTTTAGTATAAGACTGGATAAACCAGTCTTTTTTAATGCCTTAAAAGGAAATTGCCCAAAAAAGTCATAAATATATAGTAGGAGGGCAAAATGAAAAAAATAAATAAAATCCTACTTAAAAATATTTTAAATGCTATGAAAGATAATTCCAATATTACTGAAATAGAAATAGCTAATCGATATTTTTATAGTGAAAGAACTATAAGAAGATATATAAAAATATTAAAAAATAATGAATATATAAAAATGACAGGTAATGGGAGAAGAAGGAAGTGGATAGTATTAAAAGAAAAAGTATGATATAATAAAAGAGCTATTTAGGAGGTAGATTATGAAAATAATTTTACTAAAAGATGTTAAAGGCAAAGGAAAAAAAGATGATATCATTAATGTTAGTGATGGTTATGGAAATAATTATTTAATTAAAAACAAATTAGGAGTTTTATATACATCAGGTAGTAAAAAAGTATTAGATACAGAAATTAATAAAAGAAAAGATGAAGAAGAAGCATTAATAAATAATTTAAATAAAATTAAAAGTAAATTAGAAAATAAAAATATTCATTTTAAAGTTTCAACAGGTAAAAATGACAAAGTATTTGGTAATATTTCCTCCAAGCAAATAGTTGAAGAATTAAAGAAATTAGGGTTTAATATTGATAAAAAAAATTTAAAAATAGATCATGAAATTAATACTTTAGGAACTCATAAAGTATTAGTTGAATTACACAAAAAAGTTAAATTTAATATAAATATTGTAGTAGATAAGTAGGTGATGATATGGCAAGAGTAATGCCATCAAATAAAGAAGCTGAAATGAGTGTTTTAGGCGTAATATTTTTAGATAATACTCTTGTTGATAATATATGCGATGAAATAAATGCTGATATGTTTTATGATGAACGTAATAAGTATTTATTTGAAGCTATAAATGAACTTCATAATAATGGTATTCCAATAAATGCTGGCATGGTTAAGGAAGAATTAGATAAGAAGAAAAGATTAAATTCAATTGGGGGACTTTCTTATATTAGCGAGGTAATTGATTCTGTAGAAACAAAAGCAAATTTAGAATATTATATTGCTATAATAAAAGAGAATTACACAAGGAGAAATTTAATAAATGCTGCGACTGAAATAGTCAATTCTTCATATGACGAAGATGATTTAACAAATTTATTAGATAATGCCGAACAAAATATTTTAAATGTTGTCAAAACGAGAAATGTTAAAGATTTTGTTCCTCTTAATGAAATATTAAAAAGAGCTCAAGCCAAACTTGAACAATTAGCTAAAAACAAAAAGCTTATAACTGGAGTTGAAACTGGTTTTTATGATTTTGATAAAATTTCAACCGGATTTCAACCTGGAGAATTAATTATTTTAGCAGCTCGTCCAGCCATGGGAAAAACGGCTTTAGCTTTAAATATGGCTACATATGCAGCTACTAAAACAGATAAAGCTGTTGCAATATTTAATTTAGAAATGCCGGCTGAACAACTTGTTAATCGTATAATTAGTGCTCAAGGAGGAATAGAGGGTTATAAATTACAAACAGGAACAATGGGAGAAAAAGATTGGAAAAGATATAATGAAGCAATGAATACTATTGCCTCAACAAATCTTTATTTAGAAGATAATACTGGTCTTACATTAGGAGAAATAAAAGCAAAATGTCGTCGCCTTGCCAATATGTCTAAAGGATTAGGTTTAGTAGTTATTGATTATTTGCAACTACTAACAACTGGTAATAAAAGAGTTGAATCAAGACAAGTAGAAGTATCAGAAATATCAAGAAGTTTAAAAACAATGGCATTAGAACTAGGTGTTCCTGTATTAGCTTTAGCCCAACTAAATCGTAGTAGTGTAACAAATAAAAGAGAAGGTAATACTCCAATGTTATCAGATTTAAGAGAATCTGGTTCAATAGAACAAGATGCTGATATGGTTTTATTTATTAATCGTAAAGATTATCATGAAGCTAAAAAAGATCAAAAAGAAAAAATAGTACCTGCAGAATTAATTATAGCTAAACATCGTAAAGGTGGTTTAGGAACAATTGATTTACTATTTGAACTTAATATGAGTGCATTTAGAAGTGTAGCAAAAATAGAGGAAGATTGATTATGAAGTTAAAAGATAAAATAATTACATTTATTTTATGTTTATGTGTTATAAGTTTATACTTTATTATAATAAGTTATAAAAATTTAAATGATAATGTTAAACATATATATAATATTTATTTAAATGATGAAATAATTGGCGCTATAACAAATGAAGAAGAATTATATTCTATGATAAACAAAAAGCAATCTGTTATAAAACAAAAATATAATGTTAAAAACGTTTATCCACCTGAAAATTTAAAGATAGTTGAAAATTATTCTTATAATACTACAACAACCAGTGTAGATAATATTTATAATAAAATTGAAGAATTACAAGATTTTACTATTTTAGGATACGAAGTAAATTTTTCAGCATATGAAAGTGTAAATTCTACTAACGAAGAAGATGAAACAGATAATAGCCATGAAGCTTTTAAAGTATACATTTTAGATAAAAAAATTTTAAATGAAGCTTTAAAAAGTTTTATATTAGCGTTTATTGATGAAGAATCTTTTAATGAATATATGAATGGTACTCAAGGAAGTTTAGATGATGTTGGTACTGTATATGAAAAGTTAGAAATTTTGGAAGATATAACGATAAGAAAAAAATATATTAGTGTTAATGAAAAAATATATCAAAATAGTGAAGAATTAGCTCAAGATTTATTATTTGGATTTAATCATAAAGATAATAGATATACGGTAAAAGAGGGAGATACTATATCTTCAATTGCTAAAGCAAATAAATTAAATAATCAAGAATTTTTAATAGCTAATCCAGAATATAATAGCGAAGATGCTTTGTTAACAATTGGATCACAAGTTAATGTAACAATTTTAGATCCAGAAATATCATTTTCATACTTAATAAAAGAAATAACTCAAGAAGAAGAGTCATATGGTACAGTAATTGAAAGAGATAGTTCTCAACCTTCAAGTTATGAAGAAATTAAATTCCCAGGAGTAATGGGTTTGTCACTTCAAACAAAAAGATATACAGTTGTAAATGGAGAATCATTAAGTAATGTAGAATTAATTGGAGCTCCAACTATTATAAGAGAAAAAGTAGATCGAGTAATTGTAAAAGGAAAATTACCTTCTACATCATGGGGAAGAGAAACAGAAACTTATATTGGTTCAGGTTGGATTTGGCCTACTGAAGTTCCATATTCTGTTACTAGTGAATATGAATGGCGTTGGGGAAAAATGCATAATGGAATTGATATTTCAGGTACTCCAACTGATTCTCACATTTTAGCTGCTAATGATGGAGTAGTTGTGGCAGTAAATACTACATGTAAAAGTTATGGGGGCTCCCATTTATCTGATAGATGTGGTAGAGGATATGGTAATTATGTAGTTATTGATCATGGAAACAATATTTATACAATATATGGGCATATGCTTCAAAATATTTTGGTTAAAGAAGGACAAGCTGTTGCCATGGGCGATTATTTAGGCTATATGGGTAATAGTGGATCTACAACCGGACGTCACTTACATTTTGGTTATTCCATAGGAGATCCTTTAGCTGGAGGTACATTTAAAGATCCAAGGGAGTTGTTCCCAAGACGATGAAAGCATGTGTATTAGCAAGTGGCTCTAAAGGGAATGTCACTTATGTAGAAACAAATAATCATAAAATATTGATTGATATGGGTAAAAATAAAAAGTATATTTTTGATGCTCTAAAAAGTATAGATGTTAATCCAAAACAAATAGATATTATTTTAATAAGTCATTTACATAATGATCATATTTCTGCTTTAGAAACATTTATTAAAAGTGTTAAAGCAGTAGTATGTATGCCTGAAGAAATGTTTGCATCTTTAGATAGTATTCAAAATTATGAGCATATAAAAATATATGATGATGAAATAAATTTTGACGATATTAAAATTTATGCTATTAAATCAAGTCACGATGCCGTAGCTTCCAGAAATTTTATAATTGAAGAAGGAAACTCATCAATAGTTCAAATAACTGATACAGGATATATTAAAAGTAAATATTTTAATTTACTTAAAAATAGAAATGTTTATTTTATTGAAAGTAATCATGATATTGAAATGCTAACGCATGGTCCTTATCCTGATTGGTTAAAAAGAAGAATATTAAGTGATGAAGGACATTTATCAAATGAAGCAGCGGGATTTTATCTTTCCAAATTAATTGGTGATAATACAAAGAAAGTATATTTAATGCATTTAAGCGAAGAAAATAATCGCCCAGACATTGCTTTAAAAACTGTTAAAAAAACCTTAAAAGAATATAATATAGAATTTAATGACATAAAGTGTGCTGAACAAAATAATATTAGTGAAGTGATAAAAATATGATAAAAATAATTTGTGTTGGTAAAATAAAAGAAAAATATTTAACCGAATTGATAAATGATTACTATGAAAGAATAAGTAAATATCACAAAATAGATATAATAGAAGTAAAAGATGATGATAATTTAAATAATGAAACAAATAATATATTAAAAGTTCTTAATGAAAAAGATTATAACATTGCTTTATGTATAGATGGAATAAATTATGATAGCATTTCTTTAGCAAAACATATTAATAATTTATTTAATTATCATAGTAATTTAGTTTTTATTATAGGTGGATCTAATGGATTATCTGAAAAAATAATAAACTTATGTAATGAAAAAATAAGTTTTTCAAATCTTACATTTCCCCATGGTTTATTTAGAGGAATTTTATTAGAACAAATTTATAGATCTTTTAAAATAAACAATAACGAATGTTACCATAAATAAAAATAGGCATGAAAGGAATGACAAATTTTGATAGGAAATGACTGGGATGATATATTAAAAATTATTGAAAGTAGTGAGGGATTTAAAAAATTTTTAAAAATTATTGAAGACAAATATAATAATAATATTTGTTATCCTCCTAAAAATTTAATTTTCAACGCTTTAAAATTAACAAGTTACAAAGATACTAAAGTCGTAATTGTGGGACAAGATCCATATCACGGTGAAGGAGAAGCACACGGACTTTCATTTAGTGTTCAAAAAGGAGTAAAAATTCCTCCGTCACTTCAAAATATATATAAAGAATTATATGATGATTTAAAAATTCCTATATCATCATCAGGAGATTTAACAAAATGGGCTAATGAAGGAGTTCTTTTACTAAATGCCGTTTTAACAGTCGAGAAAGATAAACCAGCATCACACCGGAATTTAGGTTGGGAACTATTAACTGACTATATAATTAAAGCTTTAAATCAAAAAGAAGAACCAGTCGTTTTTATTTTATGGGGAAATTTTGCCAAAGAGAAGAAAAAGTATATAACTAATCCTAAACATTTAATTATAGAATCTTCTCACCCTTCTCCATTTTCAGCATCATATGGATTTTTTGGGTCTAAACCTTTTTCAAGAACGAATGAATTTTTAATTAAAAACAAATTAAAACCGATAGATTGGCAAATTTAAAAGTTGTCATCATCGGTTTTATTATTATTACTATATAACGTTATAACATTATAATTTGTTAATTTAGCTATTATATTATAAGGAAAAGTTTTAATTAATTTATTATTTAAAATAGCATTATCATTATACATTATTTTACTAGCAACAAGTTTTTCATTAACTTCTCTTAATTCTTGCATTTTTTTATCAAAATCTTTATCTTTAGATAATTTAATAAAATCTCTAGATAAATCATCAATTAATTTAGAAGCCTCATCTAGTTTAAAATCTTTTTCAATATTTGTAATTTTATCATCATTTTTTATATAATCTTTTAAATAATCTTTTTTATCCGTTAATTTTTTTATATTATTATTAATACTTGCAATTATATCTTGTTTTTTATTTAAATTATCGATAATAATACTCTCTGATTTATCCATTTTCATTTTTAAATCTTTTAATTTAGATATTCCTATAAAATAAATTAATAATAATACAGAAATTATAAGAATCATAATAACAATTACTTCAAAATATCCCATTAATCATTTCTCCTTTTTAAAAACTTATTTAAAATATTTTTGCCAAATATTTCCATAAATTCCATTTTATTTATAAAGTAATATAATATTAATAATATAAGTCCAATTAAACCAATTAAAATTACTAATAATATTCTATTATATACATTATCTATTATATCACAGGAAATTAAAGATAAAAATATCATTATAATATAAGTAATTAAAAGTTTAGGTATTTTTTTTAATATATAATTATAATTTAAATTAATATCTTTATTTAAAGCAATTAAGGGAATAACTAAAGAAATAGTGTATCCAATTAAAGTAGCAGTAATAGCGCCATAATATGGATAGATATTAAGTTGATCAAATAAATACATTAAAGGTATATCTAATAATAAATTAATACCTAATCCTAAAAAAACAGATAAATAGATTAATTTAGTCTTTCCTAATCCTTGCAAACCATTACTAATCATTATATATAATGCATCAAAAGCTGCCACAATTAAAGAATATTTAATTATAATAGGTCCAAAATTATTACTACTTCCAAAGAAAATAAGCCAAATTTTATCACTAAAAATACTCATAAATATTGCTAAAGGTAAAGCAATATATAAAAAGATTTGAATAGTCTTTAAAAAATTATTTTTAATATTTTCAATATTATTACTAGTTTTATCTTTAGCGATATTTGGAACTAAACTAATTGCAATTCCTGTCGCTATACTTGTAATAATTGTATTTATTTTAACTCCCCAAGTAGTAAAAACACTACTTATTGCATCAATGTTTTCACCATTAAATCCTAAATAAGTTAAACCTCGATTAAGAAGAATCATATCAGTTGTATTATATAAAGTATTAGCAATATTAATAATAATGAATGGAATAGCATAAATAATTATTTTTTTAATGATAATTATTTTATCTTGCTTTTTTAAATTATTAGTTTTAATATTTTTATCTCTTATTTTAAATATTTTAAAAGCTAAATAAATATAAGCAGCCATACCTCCAATCGCAGCAGCAAAAACTGATATTCCAATGGCAGTAGTTAAATCTAACTTTAATATATATAAAATATAATAACAACCTCCAAGGACAACAATTATCCGCACAATTTGTTCAATAACTTGACTAAAAGATGGAATACTAATATAACCATGACCTTGAAGATAACCTCTTGAAACTGATAATAAAGGAACAATTAATATAGCAAAAGATACCCATCTAATTACATAAGTAACATCATTAATATTAATTCCTTCTAATTTACTACCTATTATTAATGTTGCTATTTCTTTTGCAAAAATAAAACAAAATAAAAATGAAATAATAGAAAATATTAAAATTATTTTTTTAGTTGATTTATATAAATATTCTTTTTCTATTAACTTTCCTTGTTCATTATATTCACTTACTAATTTTGAGATAGCTAATGGAATACCTGCTGATGATATAATTAAAAATAAGTTATATATGTTATATGCATAACCATATAAAGCTCCACCTTTACTACCAACCATGCTATTAAAAGGGATAGCATATATTATTCCTAAAAATTTAGTAATAAAAATTGCTATAACTGCAATAATTGCCCCATCTATGAATCCATTTTTTTTCATTTTCTTCATTAAGAACACCTATATATATTATATTTTAGATTATTGTACATTTACAAGTCTTAATTAATATATATTAAAATAATTTTATTAAAAAAAGCAGCATGCTGCTTTTTAAAAATTTTTTTCTGAATAAGAATGCGAATAATTAATTCTTTCCATAAACTCTACATAATCTAAATAAATCATTCTAATTAAATACCAATTACCTGTAGTAGGATCACTAATAATTAAATGATCTCTTCCTGCTTCTTCAATAATACCTGAATATATTTTATTTTGCCATTCTGAACTATCAGGATATGATACAAATGCATTAACCCTTTTTCCTTTATTTAATCTTAAAATATTTTCAATATAGCTTTGTTCCATAGGTAATGTACTTACTGATGAAATATTACCTGGTGGACTAGTTGGTATTGGCGTAGTATTAGTAGGAAAAGTTGGATTTTGGTAATAATTACCATTCATAAAATCACCTCTTATAAAATATATGCCTAATAATTTAAAAAATTCTTTAATAGTTATATTTGCATTAATTCTAATTATTAGATATAATAATGACAGTTAGGATAGATAAAAATGGGGAAAAAAATAGAAAAAGAATCGAAGGAGTTAATAATAGCTGGTTTTTCTTTTGTTTTTGGAACATTTTGTTTAGCATTATGTTACAATTTGTTTTTTGTTTCAAAAAATATAGTCGTAGGTGGTGTTTCAGGTTTAGGAATTATATTGCAAGAAGTATTTGGAATAAATTCCCAAGCATTTATATATATTGCCAGTTTTATCCTTTTAATTTTTAGCTATTTTTGTTTAGGTAAAGAAGAAACGGAAAGAGTCGTTATTGGAACATTTTTATATCCACTATTTATTACTTTAACTGCTCCAATGTCAGAATTTTTACTTCATTATTTAGACTTTCAAGAAATATTAGTTACAGTTGTATTAGCAGGTCTATTATATGGATTTAGTAATGGTCTTGTTTATAAATATGGTTTTTCAACTGGTGGAAGTGATATCATAATTAGATTAGGAAGAAAATATTTACATTTTAGTGAAGGAAAAGGTGTTTTAATATTTAATTTTTTGATAATTCTTGCGGGTGGATTAGTATTTGGAATTGATAATGCTGTTTATGCATTAATCATACTAGTTATTGAATCAATTTTAGTTGACAAAATAATAATTGGTATTTCTGAAAGTAAAAAATTTATGATATATACAAGAGAAGAAAACAAAGTGAAAAAAATAATTGAAAAAGAATTTTTAACTGGTTTTACAATATTTCCAACTGTTGGAGGTTACTCTCATACAAAAGGCGCAATGATAATGTGCGTCATTAGTAATCGTGATGTAAATTTATTTAAAGATCGAATTCTAGAAACTGATCCACGAGCATTTTTCGTTATTAGTGATTGTTATGAAGTTCAAGGAGGAATTAAAAGGTCAAATTTACCATTTCTATAAGTAGTAATATTTGATATAATTTAAATAGGAGTATATATATGAAGTTTATTGAGTTAAAAAATGTTAATAAAACTTATTCAACTGGTGTGTGTGCATTAGCTGATTTATCTGTTGAAATAGAAAAAGGCGAATTTGTTTTTGTTATAGGACATACAGCTAGTGGAAAATCTACTTTTATCAAAATGTTATATAGAGAAGAAAAGCCAACTAAAGGTAGTGTCATAGTTGGGGGAATTAATGTAGCAAAATTAAGAAATGGTCGAGTATATAAATTAAGAAGAAAAATAGGAGTAGTTTTTCAAGATTTTAAATTATTACCTAAACTTACAGTATATGAAAATGTTGCTTTTGCATTAGAATGTTTAGGTGTTTCATCTAAAGAAATAAGACCTAAAGTAATGAAAGCTATAGAAATAGTTGGCTTAAAAGAAAAAGTAAGAAGTTTTCCTAATCAACTTTCTGGTGGGGAGCAACAAAGAGTCTGTATAGCTAGAGCTATAGTAAATGAACCTAAATTACTAATATGTGATGAACCAACAGGAAATTTAGATCCAGATACGTCAAAAGAAATTATGAAAGTAATAGACAATATAAATAAAGATTTAAAAACAACTGTTATTATGGCAACTCATGATAAAGAAATAGTTAACCGCATGAAAAAAAGAGTACTTTTAATAGAACATGGCGTATTAACCGGAGATTACTTGAAAGGAAGTTATAAGTCACATGAAAGTGTTTAGAATTATTGGTAGAAGCTTTAGAGATGCTTTTAAAAGTGTTTTTCGTAATTTTAGTTTAAGCATGGCATCGATATTATGTGCAACAATAACTCTTTTAGTAGTATCAGTATCATTAGTTATTGCTGGTAATGTTGAAGATGTTACTAAAAATTTAGAAAAAGAATTAACAATAGTAGTATATTTAGAAAAAACTGCCACGAAAGATGATGTTGATTTTTTAAAGTCATCAATTGAAGCGATGAATGAAGTTGAAAAAATTACTTATAAAAGTAAAGAAGAATGGAAAAATGAAATGAGTGAATATGATTCTTCATATAGTAGCTTATTTGATAATTATAATGAAAATCCTTTACTTGATTCTTTCGTTGTATATGTTAAAAAAGTAGATAGTTTAGATAGTGTTACTAATGAGATAAAAAAAATGGACAAAATAGAAAGTGCAAGTTATGGTAAAGATGCTGTAACAACAATTGTTTCTGTCTTTGATTTTGTTGAAAAGGCCACATTAATTATTGTAATAGCTTTAATATTTGTAACAGCATTTTTAATAACAAATACAATAAAATTAACAATATATTCAAGAAGAAATGAAATAGAAATAATGCGATTAGTAGGAAGTAGCAATACCGCTATTAAAATGCCTTTTGTTATTGAAGGATTTGTTATTGGTTTTTTAGGTTCTATAATACCAATTATATTAACAATATATGGTTATATAATTGCCTATGAAAGATTAAATGGACATGTTTATGTAGAATTAATAAAACTTGCTAGTCCATATAATTTTGTTTTCTATATCTCATTTATAATTATGGCTTTAGGCTCTTTAATTGGAATGTTTGGAAGCTTATTAGCTGTTAGAAAGTATTTGAAAATATGATAAAGAAGTTAAAAGAATTAATAATAAGAAGTATATTAGTCATGGCAATAAGTATCAGTGCAATCTTTTCCCCTCTAAATATTACAAAAGCTGTCTCAAAGGGTGATACACTTGCAGGTCTTCGTTCCCAATTAAATGATTTACAAGAAAAGAAAAAAGAGCAAGACAATAAAAAGAAATTAACTGCAGCTCAAATAAAAGATTATCAAAATAAAATTAATGAAGCTGAACTTGAAATGACAAAAACAACAACTGATATAGATAATGCCAATAAAAATATTGAAAAAACAAATGCTGAAATAGAAAATGTTAAAGATGAAAGTGCTGAATTATTAATATTAAATCAAAAATCCGAATCAGAAAACATTTACTTATCATATATTACCGGGGCATCTACAATGACAGAATTAATAATGCGTAGTGATATGATAGATATGCTTACAAATTATAATAATAGTAAATTAAAAGAGCTAGAATTATTAACTGAAAGCAATAAAAAATTAAAAGAATCATTAAAAAAATATCAAGAAGAATTAGAAAATAAAAGGAAAAAATATGAATCTCTTGCCGAAACTTTAGGTGATGAGTATGCTAAAATGAATGAAAGTTCAGTTACTATTGAAGAAGAAATAAGTAACATGAAAACATTGATAGATTATTACGAAAAAATAGGTTGTGGAGAAAACCAAGACTTAACAGAATGTGTTAAAACTGAAGATAATAAAGGATGGTTGAAACCCGTTTCTAAAGGTGTAATAACTAGTTTATTTGGTTATCGTAAAGCTCCTACTCCTACTACAGGTAACAATCATACAGGAATAGATATTGGTGTTTCCGAAGGAACAAAAGTTTATGCAACAGCATCTGGCGTTGTCGGAGCAATTGTTTTAAAATCATCTTGTGGAGGAAATAAAGTATATATTTGGACAACTGTAAACGGGAAAAAATATACATATGCTTTTCTTCATTTAAAAGAGATTAAAGTTAAAGTAGGAGATAAAGTAGATGTAAATACAGTTGTAGCCTTATCTGGTGGTAAATCTTATGGATATGATACTTGTACAACTGGACCACATCTTCATTATGGTTTATCTGAAGGCCATCATTTTGGAGCAGCTGGAGATCTTCCATTATCTAAATTCAATTCTTACTTAATAAATCCTCCAGGATATCCTGGTTTAGGCCAATGGTTTTATGGTAGATAAAAGTCATTCTTTAAAGAATGATTTTTTTAAGCTTTTATGTTAAAATATTTTAGTAAAAAGAAAAAGTATGGTGAGATTATGACATTTACCACAAGATTAAAAGAAGAAATAAGCAAATTAGATAATAATGCCATTGAAAAAAGAGCAATTATTGAAGGTTTTTTACGTTATAATTCAACAATAAATAGTAAAATAATTATTACTTTAGAAAATGCTTCTGTAACCAGATTTATTTATAAAATAATAAAAGAAACATTTGAAACTCTTCCTAAAATTACAGTCAGAATTCAAAAAAGATTTAGAGTTAAGCAAATATATATTTTAGAAATAAATGAAAAAGTATCTTACATAAAAGATGCTATAAATATTAATAGCAAACCAATTCTTGATAGTGATGAAGAAAAAATTGCTTTTTTAAAAGGAGCATTTTTAGGTGTAGGAAATGTATCTAACCCTAAAACTAGTGGATATCATTTAGAATTTATATTAGATAATGAAAAGAATGCTAAATATATAAAAGAATTATTAAATTATTTTAAATTAAATGCTAAAGTAATAAAAAGAGGCTATAAATATATTGCTTATATTAAAATGAGTGAAAGTATAAGTGATTTAATTAAAATGTTTAGAGCTATTAACTCATTATTTGAATTTGAAGATACTAGAATATATCGAGATCATAAAAATATGGTTAATCGCCTTAATAATTGTGAAATAGCTAATCAAGAAAAAACCATAAAAAAAGGTTTATCTCAATTAGAAGATATAGAATTTTTAGAAAGCAAAGATTTAATTAAACTATTAGATGAGAAAATGCAATTAGTAATAACATATAGAAAAAAATATCCTGAAGTATCTTATCAAGAATTAGCAGATATTATCTCATTAGAAACAGATTATAAAGTTGGTAAATCAGGAATTAATCATCATTTCAGAAAATTAAGTCAAATTAAAAGCAACTATATAAATAAAGAAAAGAAGTGACAATATGCGTGAAATAACAGATACAGCAATAATAAGTACAAACTTAAGTAAACAAATTTTAAATAACTACTCTGATTATCATTTAATTAATAGTAGTTTTAAAATAGAAGAATTATTAAACTATAAAAAAATTATTTTTTTCAATGTTTTTAATGATTTAGAAGAAAATAAAATCCAAGAAATATATAAATTACTAAAAGAAAATAATATATTATATATTAATGTTACTAATAACATAGAAGAAGTTTTATATACTAATTATTTAATAGTTTATGATAAAGAAAAAATTTTAATTGAAGGTTCTACTATAGAAGTATTAAAAAATGAAAAATTACTTAAAAGAGTTGGTCTATCTCTTCCTTTTATAGTGGAATTATCATTTCTTTTAAAAGATTATAATCTAATAGATAAAATTTATTTAGATAAAGAATCTTTAGTAGGTGAATTATGGAAATGAATGATATTATTAAGAATAATGAAATAATTGGTATTGTTAGTAATTATGAATTAAAAACAAATTTAACTGGTTTAATTAAAGATATAAATATCAAAAATATAAATAATGCCTTAAAAATGGTATTATTAGACGATTCTTATTTAGAAAAAAATATAAATGATTTAACATTGAACGAATTATTTAAAATAGATTTAATGAGTAAATTAAAAAATGATATTATTGTTATAGGTAATTTATCCAAAGTACTCAATTATAAAGATATTGAATATTTTAAAAAATTATTTCTCAAATTAAATCAAGATTTTAATAAAAAAATAATCATTATAGATAATGATATAAAGGTATTTTTTAATTGTGTTAAAAAAATAGTTGTTATTAGAAATAAGGAAATTATTTATAAAACGGATAATTTTTTTGATGAAAATTTATATTTATATACTAAATGTCCTAAAATAATTGATTTTATTAATTATTTAGGTAGTAAAAATATACCTATTATAAAAACGGTTGAAATACATGAATTAATTAAAGATATTTTTAGGAGTGTCTCATGAAAATTATGCTTGTAATAAGTTATGATGGATCAAAATTTAAAGGTTTTCAAAGGCAAAATGACGTTAGAAATGTTCAAGGAGAATTAGAAAAAGCACTATCTTTTTTATATAACGACAATATTTTAGTAAAAGGATCTGGTAGAACAGATCGTGGTGTTCATGCTTTAAATCAAGTTGTTCATTTTGAGTGTACTAAAAAAGTTTCTAATTTAAAAAATAAGCTAAATAAAATATTAAAAGATATTTATGTTAAAAAAGCCAAAATAGTAGATGATAATTTTCATGCTCGGCATAATGTAAAAGAAAAAATATATTTATATAAGATCGATTTAAGTGGTCAAAAAGATGATAAATATTATTTAATATATAAAAATAAATTGAATATAAAAATGATGAAAGAAGCAAGTAAGATTTTTTTAGGTACCCATGATTTTAGAAATTTTACGGCTGGTTTTAGAGAAAATTATATAACGACAATATTTAAAATAAAAATATATGAATTTAAAAAAGTTTTATATATAAAATTTTATGGTTGTGGTTTTTTTAGATATATGGTTCGAAATTTAGTTGGAGCTTTACTTGAAATAGGAAAAAATAAAATTAGTATAGAAGATTTAAATAATATGTTAGAAATAAAAAATGATAGAAAGCTTCCTACTGTAAGTCCAAATGGATTATATTTATATAATATAAAATATTAAATTTGACACTAAAAAAAATTTAATATATACTAAAAATACATGCATTAATAATGCATGTAATGAAATTGGGATTACCTTTCGAGGTAATCTATTTTTGTTTTGAAGTTACTTCATTTAACAATAAAATAATTACTATTAAAGAAAGTAAAATTGTTTCCATAAGTACCTCCTTCTATGAAATTAAATCAGAATATTCCTTGGCATTAAGTAATTTTTCTAATGTTGTATAACGAATATTTCTTGCATATAAAGCATTTAATTTGTTTAATTTAATTGGTGGATTAATTTCTTTTAAATCGCCATCAATAAAAATTCGATATTTCTTTTGATTTTCAATTACAAATTCTTCAAATTTTGCAATTTTTCCCCAATACATGATTGCTGATTCTGGTGCTCCCACATATAAAGCCATATACTTTAAATATTTAATTTTATTAATATCAATTTTGACAAATTCCCAATAGTTGTGATTTTTAATAAAATTAACACCACTATAAAGGCTTGGACAAATAATTAAATCATAATTATTATCATTATCTGAACTTTCACTTTGATAATCGTCTAAAGCTTCTTTAATAGAATCAATTAAATCATCAATAGCCATTTCTATTAACATGTTGCGGCTTATTCTAATATTAGAATAATTAGAAAGATTTTTAACATTTTCATCTAATTTATCAATTGTATCTTGAGTTAAAAATAATGCAACTTGTTTTTTTTCTAGTTGATCTTTAGGCCGTAATAATCCTTTAATTTTTACTGTTAAATTATTCATGCTTAAAAAACTCCTTTCTTTTTCTTTTTTTATAAATTAAATATTTTTTAATTTCCCACCTCCATTTAGATTATATAACATTAAATAATTAAATGCAATATATTTAAACATATATTTAAACATATTGTAATTTATTTTTTTAAATATTAACGATTTTATTTGACAAAATAAGAGCGATACCATATAATTTAATATGGTACATTTTATTTATGGAATTTATTAAGCCCTGGGAAAGTTTAATAAATAACATAATGGAAGGAAAAAAGATATGAAATCATTTATGCAAACAAAAGAAACAGTTGAAAGAGGCTGGTATGTTATTGACGCCGAAGGAAAAACATTAGGTCGTGTTGCAACTAAAGCAGCACATATCTTACGCGGTAAACATAAACCAACTTATACTCCACATGTTGATTGTGGTGATAACGTTATAATTATTAATGCAGCAAAAGTTAAATTAACTGGAAAAAAACTAACTGATAAGAAATATTATGATCATTCAGGATATCCTGGAGGATTAAGAGAAAGAACTGCTGAAGTTATGATTGAAAGCTATCCAGAAGAAATGCTAGAAAGAGCTGTTAAGGGAATGCTTCCTCATAATAGATTAGGTAGAGCTATGGGTAAAAAATTATATGTTTATGCTGATGAAAACCATAAACATGCAGCACAAAAACCAATAGCTGTAGAGATTAAATAGGAGGATTTATGGCGAATAAACAAGTATGGACTGCAACTGGTAGAAGAAAAAGAGCAGTAGCACAAGTTAAATTAGTTGGAGGTACAGGACGAATTACTGTTAATGGTAGAGATGTAGAAGATTATATGCCTTATGCAACATTAGTTATGGATTTAAAACAACCTTTAGTAGCAACTAATAATGAAAACAGATTTGATATTGAAGTAAAAGTTAATGGCGGTGGCTTTGATGGTCAAACTGGTGCTATAAGATTAGCTATAACTAGAGCTTTACTTAAATTTGATGCTAATACTGATCAAACTAGAGAAGATAGTTATAGACATACATTAAAAACTGCTGGTTTTGTTACTAGAGATCCAAGAGTTAAAGAACGTAAGAAATATGGTTTAAAGAAAGCTCGTCGAGCTCCACAATTTAGTAAACGTTAGAATCAAATGTTTCTTTATACCTCATAAACTAAAGGTTTATGAGGTTTTTTAAAAAGAAAAAATATATTATAAAGTTTTTTTAACACTATAAAAAACATCACTTATATAAAGAATTTCATGATTTTCATTTTGAGTAACAATTGTCAAATAGTCATTAAATTGTCTATCATCATAAATTATACTATACCCATCACTTAATAATTTTGAAAATTTATTATTTTTAAATTGACCATATGTTAAATCAATAAGAAAAAAACTTATATTATCATCATTAGGAACTAAACAAAATTGATGTTCAAAAGAATAATTAAGATCTTTAGTTGAAATAATTCTTACCGGAATATGCTTACTTTGTAAATTTTCTTTTATTAAATTACTATATATTATACAAGTTCTATCGATAGTCAGATTTTTGTAATTTTCTTTAACTTCAAAAATTGCTTGTTTAATTAATGTTTCAGTTTTTAAATTTCTAATATTTAATATATCTTTATATTCCATATATACCTTGCCTAAAAATAATCTACCTAAATTATAACATACATAATTAAAAAATTAAATTTTAGTTTAAATAATAAAGTAAAGTGATATACTATTTTATTAGGTGATATTATGACAAAAGTAATTCATCCCTTAAAACCATTTTATAATACTGATAGTGAAATATTAATTTTAGGAAGTATGCCATCAATAAAATCAAGAGAATTAAATTTTTACTATATGCATCCTCAAAACAGATTTTGGACTATTTTAGAATGTGTTTTTAATGAAAAAATAGATAACAGTATTGAAGCTAAAAAAGAATTTTTAAAAAAACATAAAATTGCATTATGGGATACGATTAAAAGTTGTGAAATAAAAGGTTCCAGTGATTCATCCATAAAAAACGTAAAAATTAATAATATAAATAAATTATTAAAAGACAGTAATATAAAATATATTTTTACAACTGGGAAAAAATCTTATGAGTTATACAATAAATATATTTATCCCAAAACTAAAATATCTGCTACTTATTTATATTCTCCTAGTTCAGCTAATTGTGCAATATCTTTAGAAAAAATTGTGGAAAACTATCAAGTTATCAACATTCATGAATAAAATTTATTATGGAAAAAAAATTTAAAGTATTTTTTGGCTTTTTTATAAGTGTATTAATATTATATACTTATAAAGTTAATGCCGTTTTACCATTAAGTGGAAAAACAATTATTATTGATCCAGGCCATGGTTTAGAAGATCCTGGTACAAGTTATGGGAAAGTATATGAAAAAAATATTAATTTAAGCATTAGTTTAGAACT
>CANRDZ010000013.1 GCA_947629465.1 uncultured Bacilli bacterium
AAAGTGACTATAATATATTAGTTTTGAGACATTTTCAAATACTAACACTTAAGACATTATCATATACTAATCATAAAGGATTAACATATTTTTCTTATTTTGTTGATTTTTTTTAATTAATGTAATATAATGTTAATGCGGTAAGGGAAAACGCGCACCCATAGCTCAATTGGATAGAGCGTTAGACTACGGATCTAAAGGTTAGGGGTTCGACTCCCTTTGGGTGCACCAGTTATCGAGAAGTAGCACAGCTTGGTAGTGCGCGTGGTTTGGGACCATGAGGTCGCAGGTTCGAATCCTGTCTTCTCGACCATTAAAAATAGAACCGTTATAGGTTAGAAATAGAAGTACATAAAATTTAATGTACTTTTTATTTTTAACCAAATGCGCACAACAAGCGTATAATCAAAAATTATAAAAAGAGGGTGAAGAAAATGAAAGTAGATATTTTACTTAATGAACTATTAAAAAAAGTTGAATATTCAGGTTTATGGATTGAGACAATAAATCTTAAAGGGCTTGACAAGAAAAGTATAAATCGTTTATAATTTTCTCTGATAGAAGGTGATTCAATGTATAATGATCGAATATATTTGACTCCTCAAGAAATTTTAGAAAAAGAATTCAAAATTGATGCAAGAGGTTATCGTCCTCAAGAAGTAGATAAGTTTTTAGACATGATTATTCGAGACTATACAGAATTTAATTCTATAATAAAAAAATATGAAAAAGAAATAAAAGATTTAACAGATGACAATAATAAGCTTAAACACGAAATACTTATTTTGAAAGAACAATTAGAAATTAGCAAATCTTCTGAAAATAAAAATGTTAATCCAACAAACATTGATTTGTTAAAAAGAATAAGTCAATTAGAAAAGGTAGTGTTTGGTAAAGAAAATTAATATTTAGACAAATGCTGCATTATATAGTAATGTAGAGGAAAGTCCATGCTCACACAATCTGTGATGATTGTAGTGTTTGTGTTTAGGGAAAAAATAACCTAAAGTAGTTTTTAAAACTAACGGCATTGAAAATGTCTTAATAAAGATGTGAGTAAATATAACGTGCCACAGAGACGTAGTTGTTTGGTGACAAACAAATGAAACGAGGTAAACCCCACAAGTGAGAAACCCAAATTATGGTAGGGGAGTTATAAAAAAGGAAAAAAGAACTTTTTTATAAATGCAATTTGCATAGATAAATATTTGTCACTTTGATAAAAAGGACAGAACATGGCTTATTAATATTAATTTTTTTATTTAAGGAGTGAAAAATTTGTACGAGATAGCCGAACTTTTAAAAGAAACTAGAAAAGATTCTGGAATTGAACTTTCAGAGGTAAGTAAAGATTTAGAAATAAATGAAATAGTATTACAAAATATAGAAGAAGGTAAAATTGGCTCCTTCAAAGATGTATTTACATTAAAAAATTATATTTATAATTATGCAAAATATTTAGGATTAGAAGCCGATAAAATTATAAATGAATTTAATGAATATCTTTTTGAATATACATCAAAAATACCAGTAAAAGAATTAGAAAAAACAATTGAATTAAATACGAAAGAAATAACTGATGAGGCAATCGCTTCACCATACACAATTGAAAAGCCTAAAAATAAAAACGGATTATATATATTGTTATACATTTTACTATTTATTCTTGTTATTTTAGCTATATTTTGGTCAGTTAATCAAATAACGGTTGATAAAACTAACGCATATGTTTTTAATTATAGAAAGTAGTAGTGATTTATATGAAAATGAACTTGCCGAATAAAATTACAATATTTAGAATTATTATTGCAGTAATAATGATTGTTTTATTGCTAATTCCATGGTATGATTTAGGAATAAAATTTCCTGAATATTATTTAAATGGACAAATTATAAATCTTAAATATATAATAGCGGGGATATTATTTTTAATTGGATCAGTGACAGACTTTATTGATGGCTACATTGCTAGAAGTAGAGATATGGTAACCGATTTTGGAAAAGTTGCTGATGCCATTGCTGATAAAATTTTAGTAAATGGTTTATTAATAATTTTAGCATATGATAGACTTATTCCAGTTTTGATTCCAGTTGTAATTATCACAAGAGATATCGTAGTGGATTCTTGTAAAATGCTATCAGGAAGTAAGGGAAAAGTTGTTGCTGCTAGTAAACTTGGCAAGTTAAAAACAATTTGTATGATGACAGGAATTACTTTATTATTATTTGGAAACTTTCCATTTGCCTATTTGAATTTTCCTTTAGACACAATATTAATTTTATTAGCAACAATTTTATCTATTATTAGTGGATGTCAATATTATTATAATATAAGATTATACTTATTTCCAAAAGTTGACAAAAATTAAATAATAGGTTAAATAAATAAAGCATTAATGCTTTTTTTTTATTTAAAAGGTGCTATAATAAACTTGAAATCGGAAGGTAAAAATGAGTAGTACAAAAAGCAGAAATAAAATAATGATAATTGGTGTTTTTTTGATTTTAATAAATATTTTATTAATTATAAATGTTTTTTTACCAAAAATTCAAATTGATATAATAGGAAAAAGTATTATAAAAGTTAAAGTTGGTCAAAAATATGAAGATAATGGTGCAAAAGCTTTTGTAAAAAATATTTTAGGTGAAGAGCAAATTGAAGTTGAAACTTTAGGAGAAGTAAATACAGCTGTTGTTGGGAAATACATTATAAAATATCAAGCTAAAGCAAATGGAATAGTTACTCAAAAATACAGAATAGTTAATGTTGTAGATGACGAAAATCCAATTATTAACATAAATGGTAATGCAAAAGCATGTAAGAATAATAAAATAGTGAATATAAATGCGACTGCATTTGATAACTATGATGGCGATTTAACAAGCAATTTAAAATATCAAATAAAAAATAATGAAGTAGTTCTAATAATTAAAGACAGTTCTGACAATGAAGCAAAAGCCATAACTTATTTAGATTATATTGATAAAGAAAAGCCAAAAATAACTTTAAATGGTAAAAATGTAATTTATTTAAATTTATATGATGAATATAAAGAGTTTGGAGCTCAATCAACAGATTCTTGCGATGGCGATTTAACTGATTCAATTAAAATATCAGGCAATGTAGACACTTCCAAGGAGGGCACATATTTAGTAAAATATAAGAGCAAAGATTCTTATGGCAATGAAGTCCAAGCTGAAAGAAAAATAATAGTTAGTAATGAAATAGGAAAAGTAACAAATGGAAACATTTATTTAACATTTGATGATGGACCTGGTGTTTATACAGAAGAATATTTAAAAGTATTACAAAAATATAATGTAAAAGCTACCTTTTTTGTTACTGGTCAATTTTCAAAATATTATGATTTAATAAAAAAAGAATATGAACAAGGTCACACTATTGGGATTCACACTTATTCACATAAATGGACAATTTATGAAAGTGTTGAAACATATTTAGAAGATTTCAACAAAATCGATAATATAGTTTATGAACAAACTCAAACTCATCCAAAATACTTTCGTTTTCCAGGAGGGTCATCTAATACTATAAGTAGAAGATATTGTAAAAATATAATGACCGATTTAGCAAATTTAATGACAACCAAAGGATATGTTTATTTTGATTGGACCTTTGATAGTGGCGACACAGTAAAAGGAAAAAATAATAAAGAAGAAATAATAAAAACTGTAAAAAAATATTTAACCGGAAATGGAGATTACATAATTTTAATGCATGATATTAAAAAAAGTTCTTTAGAAGCTCTTCCTGAAATTATAGAATATGCTCAAAAAAAGGGATATTTTTTTAAAAAAATAGATGAAAATACACCAGTAAAACATTTTAAAATAGCTAATTAAAATAACCCAATCAATAATTTATTTGTTTCATAAAATAAATTAGAAAGGAAATAAATTATGGAACAAAAAAAATTTGAGTATAAAGAAGAAGCTAATTATGATGGAACTATGAATATGAACAATGATATGAATATGGGAATGGGCAGTTGCTGTTGTGACATGAATTATATGGGAGGTCAAACAATGATGTGCCAACCAATTCAAGAATGTCCACAAGAGAGAGTTTGCCATAGATACATGTGTTATGAGGTTCCACATATTATGCCATGTAATACTAGAATTATAAATCATCACATTTACAGACATACATACCAACCATATTACACTACTTGTGAAGAAAATGTAGTATCAAATGTTTACGATAGAAAATGTTGTTATTAAAAAGTCTCTTTCAAAGAGATTTTTTATTTTATTACTTGGCATGTAAAAATAAATAAGCTATAATATTTATAGTGGTGATAGAATGAAATATTTTACTGACAAAAAAATACAAATATTATCCATAATATTATTAGTTTTTACTATAGGGTATTTTATAGTTATAAACAAAATATCATATGCTTTTGAAATGGATTATGATGCTAGTTTTTATCATGACCAAGTAGAAAAATTAATAGAGCAAAGTGCTTTAAAATATGCTCAAGATCATAAAGAAATTTTTACGGAAGAAGAAGCAATAAAATATGTAACAGTTCAAGAACTAATTGATAATTCATATCTAATTCCGAATGAAGATGGAAATATAATAGATCCTTCAAATGAAAATATGTTCTTTAACTCTCGAAAAGTTAAAATAAAAATGGTAAATAATAATTTTGAAGTAAAAATAGAACCGACAGCTTAAAATTTAGTAAAATTAATGTAAAATTTTTTTTAAAGATTGTATTATTCGCAAAAATTCTAGTAAGATATTATTGTAAGGAGCGGTGATTTATGTTATATCCATCAATTGATAAATTACTAAATATTGTTGATTCCAAATATATGTTAGTCCATGTTGCTTCAAAAAGAAGCAAAGAAATGCAAGAAACTTCCCATTATCAAATGCGAATAAATAACTATGTAAGCAAAAAAGATTTAGGAAGAGCATTAGAAGAATTAGAAAATGGATTAATTAAAGTAATAAAAAAAACAAAATAGCTCAAAAATCGCTTGATTATCTTTCATTTATATGTTAAGATATTCATGTCTTTTGGGGGATTAGCTCAGCTGGCTAGAGCACCTGCCCTGCACGCAGGGGGTCGCGGGTTCGAATCCCACATCCTCCACCAAAATTAAGACATATACTCGTGTTTACGAGTTTTTTTATTTGAGTTTAATTTATATCTCCCGCACCCCCCTTTGTGCATGCAATTTTTTTTAATTAAAAAGCGTATTTTAATTAGATATTTGCTTATAATATTAATAAAAAATTTATATTTTATTTACATCATAAAAATAAATCATATTGCTGAATTTTAAAATGAGTAGTATTATAAATTTAAAGGTAGTGATAAATAATGGCAAAAAAAAATATAGACTACAAAAATAATAAAAAAAGTAATATTAAAAATAATGTTTCATCATCTAAATCTAATGAAAATATTGAAAAAACATTTGGAATGAAAATTTTAGTTTTTTTAGGAGTAATAATATCACTAGGAATATGTTTATATTTAATGAATTATTTCTTTGTAGAAAAAAGTTATTTAAAAATTAATATTTCAACGGATAAAAGAGTAGATTACATCAAAGTAAATGGAAAAGAAGAATCAATTTTAACTCAAAAATATGTAAGTGATTTAAATTATAGTATGCGTTATGATATAGACAAATTTAAAGTATATAAATACAAAAAGCAAGATATATTTAAATATCTTAATGCTGAAAAAATATTAGTTATTGTAGAAAAAAGTACCCTTCCTAAAAATTGCGTAAATAAGGGTACAGAATTATACAATAGTTGTGTAGTAACAGTCGATGATTTTTCAAAAGAATATTATATAAGTAAAAATAATGAAACATACAAACTAACTGTAAAGACTCCTGGTCCAAGCGATTATAAAGATGAAATAAAAGAAAGAATTAATTTTATGTTATCGACGTTTGAAACAACAAAAAATAGGTGATAATATGAGATTAAATTATTTAAGTGTAACTTTTTGGTTTAATTATTTTGATGATCATTCAAAATTTATAGAAATTATAAATAAATATTTAGAAAACGAATTTGAAGAACATAAACTATTAGAAAATACTGATAATTATTTTCAACCTATTTTGACTTTTGCAAACAATAAAACTAAAAGTAATATTCTATTTTCTAAAATTAATTTGCAATACAATATGGATTTACCTGATTTAGCAAAATTTCAAAAAAATGTTTTAGCAATATATGAAGCCTTAACCGAAAATGGAATAGAAATATTGCATACAGCATTATTTACGGAAGGAGAAATGCAATGTCGTAATGCACTTACACATGTTACACAAAATATTGTAAATTCCAAAATTTTATCTTCCGATTTGGTGGATGCAAATTTTAAATTTGGCAAAAAATACGACGATATTTTTTATAAAATAATTTCTCTTATGAACAAAAGCAAAATAGATATACCAAGAAATTTAGATGTTAATAATAATATAACACCAATGCCCCTTGTATCTTGGAAAGATGTAAATATTAAAGAGGAAATAATAGAGTTTTTCTATGAAATAAATGATAAATTATCTTTTGATTCTACTTTTAATTATCATACTATAGAATCATATTTAAATAAAATGTTATATATATTAAAAAATGATATGCAAAATGATATTAAAAATTTAATTGATAAAGGAGAGTTTTAATTAAGTTCTTTAATTTTTAAAATTTGATTAAAATATATCTCTTTTTTATTTATAATTAATTTTTTACTATAATAATCAAAATAATTAATTTTACCATTTAAATTTTTAATTTTGCCATCATAATAATATTCTATATTTATAAATAATTTTAAATTATAAGCCATTTTTATTTTATTTTCTAAAACATTTAGTTGATCTTCAGAAAGAATTGGAAATCTTACTAATTGTTTTTTTCTTTTAATATCTTCTAATATATCATTTGAATTAAAACACGAATTAAAAGGTTGCCATTTAATAATTCCTCTATCTGTCATTCAAAGTGACCTCCTATCTTTTTATTTCTTTCCTTTGCAGTTGAATCCTCTAAAAGACTAGTTGCTTTTAATAAGCTATTTTTGCCATATTTTTCTTTAATTTTATCAATAATTTCATTAATATTGTTTTCTGCATTCAATTTATTTTCACTTTCAAATAAATTTAATTGATTACATTCTTTATTTTCTAAATCAGCACAAACGACTGTTACTTTTCTAATAGGTAAGTAATCATAAAATTTATCAAAAATAATTAGGCAATAATTTAATATATCTTTAGAAGAATCAGTTGGCACATCTAACTTAATATGATGATAAAATCCATCATTAATATTTTTAGAATAGCTTAT
This sequence comes from uncultured Bacilli bacterium, assembly GCA_947629465.1. Classification (GTDB taxonomy): domain Bacteria; phylum Bacillota_I; class Bacilli_A; order RF39; family UBA660; genus SIG200. The sequence continues at coordinate 7,358 of CANRDZ010000013.1, forward strand.
CCCAAGACCAATACATCTAGTCATTTTTTTGTGTTCTCTAAGTCTTGTTGTTAAAACTTCAACCATTTCCGAAATAATTAATTTAATATTATTTTCATTATAATCTTTAAATAATACTTGAGAATGGCTAAAAGATTCTGATTTGGCAATTTTTTTGAAATCTTTAATTAAACTCAAATCAATTCCGTTAGCATGATTCCAAAGCTCTAATCCAATTATTCCAAATTTTTCTTTAAGAATTAAAGAATCAAATTTAGCTAAATCACCAACTGAATAAATTCCCATTTTATTTAAACTATTTTCAGTTTGCTTTCCAATTCCCCACATTTTAGAAAGAGGAAAGATAGTCCATAATTTTTTTTCAATATCTTTATAAGTCCATTTAGCAATATTATCTTTAGTATGTTTTGCCTCAATATCCATAGAAACTTTAGCCAAAAGCATATTTGGACCAATGCCACAAGTAGCTGTAAGGCCAGTTTTTTCATAAATAGTTTTAAGAATATCAATAGCCAGTTCATAATCTGTTTTTTTATACATTTTTAAATAATTAGTAACATCTAAAAAGCATTCATCAATTGAGTAGACTAATAAGTCTTCTTCACTAACAAAATCTAAATAAATACTAATTACTTCTTTACTTTTAGCAATATATAATCCCATTCTTGGGTTAACTATTTCATATTTTATTTTAGGATCTATTTCATATAATCTTCCTCTAGATTTAATTCCTTTTTCCTTTAAATAGGGAGTAACTGCTAAAGTAATTGCTCCTTGCCCTTGTTTTTTATTAGCTACTACTAAAGGATAAGTAAAAGGATTATAGCCTCTTTCAATACATTCACAAGAAGCAAAAAAACTTTTTAAATCTATACATAAAATATTTCTTGTTGGATAAGCGTTATTCATTTTTTACCTCCAATGCAAACATTTGTTTATAAATCAAGTATATTATAAATAAAAAATTAATTCAAGTACCATAATTTGGTAAATTTTAATTAAAGACTTGTAAAAAAATTATAAACCTTTATACTTAAATTATGAAGAAATTATTATTAAAATTAATTGATATATATCAAAGTATACCTTTATTTAGTCATAGTAGATGTAAATATTATCCAACTTGCTCTAACTACGCTAAAGAAGCTATTACTAAATATGGCGCTATAAAGGGTAGTTTTTTAACTATTAAAAGAATTTTAAGATGTAATCCTTTTAGTAAAGGCGGAGTAGATTTAGTACCCCCAAAAAATATTGCTAAATAAAAATAAAAGTGTTAAAATAAATTTGTAAAACGTTGATAAGAAACACGATTATTAGATAGTTTTTAAAAAGAGAATTGATGGTGGGTGAAAATCAATAAAAACCCTAATAATTACTATTCTTTGAGTGAGTTAATAAACTCCGGTTAAGGCCGTTATCAAAATTTAAGTTAAATAAAGGATGGTACCGTGTATTTTATATACTCCTTGGTATAATCCTTTTTTTATTGGAAAGGAAGATTTTTATGAATATTGAAGTATTTACGCAATCAGCCATTAAACTATCAGATGATATTAATATTTATTTTGATCCTTTTAAAATAGAAAAAGAATATCATGATGCTGATTATATTTTCATTACCCATGATCATTATGACCATTATGATGAAGACTCAATTAAAAATGTTATAAAAGATAATACTAAAATTATTGTTCCTAAAATTTTAGAAGAAAGAATTAAAGAAATAACTAACAATTTTTTCATAGTAGAGCCGAGTAAAGAATATACGTTAGATAATTTAAAGTTTACAACTATTCCCGCTTATAATATTAATAAAAGTTTTCATCCCAAAGAAAAAGGCTATGTTGGTTACAATTTAGAATATAAGAATACCTTATATTATATTATGGGTGATACTGATGTAACTGAAGAAAGTAAGCAAGTAGCGTGTGATTACTGCTTTATTCCGATTGGAGGTTATTATACCATGGATTATAAGGAAGCCGCAGAATATATTAATTATTTAAAACCAGCAAAGGTTAATCCTATTCATTATGGCAGTATTGTTGGTGATGAATCTTTAGGAGAAAAATTTAAAGAATTAGTTACAGAAAGTCATGTTTTAATATAAAGGAGGAAATAGAATGATAAATATTAAAGAAGATGAACATTTAAGTCGCCTTAATCATAGTTGTGCGCATTTACTTGCCCAAGCTGTAAAGCATTTATATCCAGAGGCTAAATTTTGGGTAGGCCCTGTTATTGAAGAAGGATTTTACTATGATATTGATTTAGGTGATAAAGTTATTACCGAGGAAGATATTCCAATAATTGAAAAAGAAATGAAAAAAATTGCCAAAGATGGTAAAAGAATAGTAAGAAGAGAAATTTCTAAAAGTGAAGCTTTAGAAATGTTTAAAGATGATCCTTATAAATTAGATTTAATTGATAGAATGGATGAAAAAGAAACTATTATTTCTTGTTATACGCAAGGAGATTTTACTGATCTTTGCCGTGGTCCTCATGTAGATTCTGTTAAAGAATTAAAGCATTTTAAATTACTTAAATTTAGTGGAGCTTATTTTAAAGGTGACGCTAAAAATAAAATGCTTCAAAGAATATATGGTATTTGTTTTGATACAGAAGAAGATTTAAATAAACATTTACAAGAATTAGAGGATGCCAAAACAAGAGATCATCGTAAAATAGGTAAAGATTTAGATATTTTTATGTCTCATGATCTTGTTGGTAAAGGAATGCCTTTATGGCTTCCTAATGGCGCAATCATAAGAAAAGAATTAGAAAATTATATTTATAAAAAGGAACAAAAATTAGGTTATAAACATGTTTATACACCATGTGTTGGAACAGTTGATTTATATAAAACTTCTGGTCATTGGGATCATTATAAAGAAAATATGTTTCCTTCGATGAAAGTAGATGATGAAGAATTCGTTTTAAGACCTATGAATTGTCCTCATCATATGTTAGTTTATGGCAATGATATTCATTCTTATAGAGATTTGCCGATAAGAATTGGCGAGTTTGCGACTGATTTTAGATATGAAGCAAGTGGAGCAGTCAAAGGTCTTGAAAGAGTGAGATGCATGTGTCAAAATGATGCTCATCTTTTTGTCCGTCCTGATCAAATTGGGGATGAATTTCGAAAAGTAGTAGAATTAATTTTAGATGTATATCATGATTTTGGCATTAAAAATTATAAATTTAGATTATCATTAAGAGATAAAGAAGATAAAGAAAAATATTTTGATGATGATAAAATGTGGGATGAAGCTGAAAGTAAATTACGTAATGTTTTAAATGATTTAGGCTTAAATTATTATGAAGCTATTGGTGAAGCAGCATTTTACGGTCCAAAATTAGATGTAGAAGTTAAACCAGCCGTTGGGCCAGAAGTAACGCTTTCTACTTGTCAACTTGATTTTTTACTACCAAGAAGATTTGATTTATCTTATATAGATAAAGATGGAAGTAAAAAGATACCAGTTGTTTTACATAGAGCCATTTTTGGAACATTTGATAGGTTTACGGCTTTCCTTTTAGAGGAAACTAAAGGAATTTTACCATTATGGCTATCACCAATTCAAATAAATATTATACCAGTTAATAATGAGTATCATTTAGATTATTGTGAAAATTTGAAAGCATCTCTTTTGAATTATCGAGTAACGCTTGATGATAGTGATGAAAAATTAAGTTATAAAATGCGTGAAAGTTCTATTAAAAAAATTCCAATTACAGTTATAATTGGTCAAAAAGAAGTTGATAATAACACGATAAGTTACCGTTTACTTGGAAATAACGATACAATAACAGTAACAAAAGATGAATTTTACCAATATTTAGAAGGAAGAATTATTAATAAAGATTAAAATTATAATAAAAATGTAAATAAAAATTACATTTTTTTATTATCTTGACATCAATTTTAAAAAGTTTTATACTAAACTTTGCCAAAAGCAAGGGGAATATATATGATTGATAGATATTTAAAAGAAAAAAATGTAACTATTCACGATAATATTAACGGAACTTACACTGTTACATATCAAGACAATATTGATGAATTAATAAAATTAGAGAATGAAATTGAAATTTTGAATCAAGCATTAAATAGACTTAATAGTAAAGAAATAAGAACTTATAATAGATTTAGTAATATTCGTAATTTTTTAAAAAAAGTAATAACAATATTAAGTATGTTTTTATTATTTAGAATATCAGTAGTTAATGATTTAAAAGATTTTCAAATATTAATTCCATTTATAAGTATAGGGGTTATTTATACGGTTTTTCATAAGTTAAATAATGAGAAAAAAGCTCGTCAAAATGGTTTAACACTTCAAAGAGAATATCTTAATGAAGAATTATCTAAAAAAATAAATCTTAAAAAAAGTTTAGAACTTAAAACAGTTAAAACGAAATCAGTTGCAAAAGAAGAAGTCATTTTGCTTGAAACTATTCAAAAGAAAAAAGCTTTATTAGAAAATAAATTAAAATTATTAATGATTTATAAAATGCAAGAAAAGAGTTTTGTCAAAAATTTTAATAATCATACTTTAGAAAACGTTGTTCCTAACGAAGATGATAAAAAATTTATTCAAGAAATTATGTATAAAGAAAGAAGACGTTAATAATTTATTTTGCAAGTTTTATTTGACAAATCATATAATATAGTGTTAAGATAATACTGTTGTTAAAAAGGAAAGCGATTTATATCCACCTGATTACCATAGTAATGGGTAAAAAGCCAAGAAAGTAATTATTTATTTAATATGGTTTTATAGTGGGTATAGATTATACTCACTTTTTAATTTGTTGGAGGTGCTTTTATATAGCAAAAACAGAAGAACTACTAATTAATGATCAAATTAGAGTAGCAGAACTAATGGTTATTGGACCAAATGGTGAAAAAATGGGCGTTAAAAAATTAGAAGATGCTTTAACCCTCGCATCTTATGCAGGGCTTGATCTTGTTTTAATGAGTGAAAATAGTACACCAGCCGTAGCTAAAATAATGGATTATAATAAATATCGTTATGAAAGGCAAAAAAAATTAAAAGAAACTCAAAAAAAACAAAGAGAGAGTAATAAGGATATAAAAGAATATCGCTTATCTGTAAGAATAGATATTCATGATTTTGAAACCAGAGTTAAAAATGCAAGTGAATATTTGAAAAAAGGTCATAAAATTAAAGCATTTATAAAATTTAAAGGCCGTGAAATGGCTCATACAGATTTAGGAAAAGATGTTCTAATTAAATTTGCTGATGCTTTAAAAGATTTTAGTCAAATTGAAATTGAGCCAAAATTAGAAGGAAGACAAATGTCTTTGTTACTAGCACCAAAAAACAAGTAGTAGAAGGAGAATTTTTATGGGAAAACAAAAAACACATAAAGCAAGTAGTAAAGTACTTAAAGTTAAGAAAAATGGCACATTAACTTATAAAAAAGGTAATGGTAACCATAAAACTAGTAAAGACTCTTCAAAGGCAGTACGTCAAAGAAGAAATAAAGGAGTTTTAGCGAAAGGAGAAGCTAGCAGATTAAAATCTGTTATCTAGTTAGGGGGAATAATAATGGCAAGAGTTAAAGGCGGAAATGTATCAAAAAATAGAAGACGTAAAGTTTTAAAAGAAGCAAAAGGCTATTTTGGAAGTAAACATAGATTATATAAAACTGCACAAGAACAAGTTTTCCATAGTGGAGCATATGCATTTAGAGATAGAAGACAAAATAAAAGAAACTTCCGTAAATTATGGATTACAAGAATTAATGCAGCTTGTCGTATGAATGATATTAGTTATTCTAAATTTATAGATGGATTAAATAAAGCAGGAATTACTATTAATCGTAAAATGTTATCAGAAATAGCAATTAATGATCCAGCATCTTTTACTGAACTTGTTAAAGTTGCTAACGATGCTTTAAATGGTAAAATTAGCACACCTAAAGCACCTAAAGAAGTAAAAGAAGAAAAAAAGGAAACTAAAACAAATTCCAAAAAAGAAGATTTAAGTACTAAAACTTTAGCAGAATTAAAAGAAATAGCTAAAGAAAAAGGTCTTAAAGGCTATAGTACAATGAAAAAAGAAGAATTACTAGAAAATTTAAAATAGTAATTTTTTTTTATAAAAATTTACTTAACAATTTACTAATCAATATTGTACGTGTTATAATAATTTCTCACAAAAAGGAGTTTTATGAAGAGTGCAGAAATGATTAAAAGCATCCAACGGTGGTTAACTATATATGGAATTAATGTTTCCTATGAGGAAGCAAAACATATAGATATCATTGAAAAAAATTTAAGCATGATAAAATATCGTGATAATTTTCAAAATAAAATAGTAACTTTTGACATATTATCTAAATTAAGAAATAAAAATGATGATATATTAGCTAAAATAAAAATAAATAATTTAAATGAAGACTTTATCATAGAAGAATTTTATCACTTAACAGATTCTAAAACATATAATGATAGAACTATTGAAGCAATAGAAGCTATTAAATCTAAAGATAAAAATAAATTATTTTATTCTCGATGCTATGCAGATGTTAAAACAAAATATGGAAATTTTTGTCTTTTAATAGAAGAACAATATATGGATGGAAAAAGTAATCCATTTAGAGCAATATCTTTATATAATAAATTAAGTCAAGAAATAATTAATGATGATGAGTTTGATTTTACTAAAGCAGGAATTTTAAGAATTTTATCATCTTCTTCAAGTCATTTTAAAGAATACCAATTTGGCTATAATATAAGTGAATTAAAAAATCCTATAAAGCATATATGGTGTTATAATGAAGCTAAATATAGAAATAAAATAGTAAAATCACCTCTTTATAGTATTAATTATTATATAAATGATGGATATCGGGGTTTAATTATATTAAATGGTAAATTAAAAATTAATGAAAATAGAAATTTAATTCCCGATTTTATTAAAACTCTTTCTTTAAAAGAATATGAGGCATTATCTTTAGATGCTAAAATTTATTTAGGTAATGCTAAAGAAAATATCGTTATATTAAAAAAAGATTATACAATTAAATTGATTTATCGCCAAATTAATATAGAAACATATAAATTAGAGGAGAAAAAATCTTTAATCTTAAAATCTTTAACGAATGGTTCATTCACTAAAGATGATTTTGAAAAAATAATAATGTCTTTAGAAATAATGGCAATCGATTCAAGTAAATTAAATAATGCAATTATAGATGAATTATTAAGTTATATTCATATTCACGATGGTAAAAATTTTGCTAAAACTAAAAGTTTTATAAGTGATTTATCATATGAAAATTTACTAAAAATAATGAAAAATTACAACTTAACAGATTTTATAGAAAATTTAATTGAAAATATTTCTTTAATCTTTAATATTCCAATTGAAGAAATATTAGGTAAAAATCTAACTAAAAATAAACAATTAAAAAAGTTTTAAAAAATAAAGATTCATAATTAAGTTAAAGGAAATAACTTGTCAATGAATCTTTTTTTCTGTATAATTAAAGTTAAGAAAATAGGAGTGACAATTATGCGTAAGTTCATTGCTAGTTTAGATATTGGTTCTTCACTTATTAAATTAGTTGTTGGCGAAGTAGTAAAAAATAAAGTAAATATTTTAGCATGCGTTGAAACTCCTTCAAGAGGAATAAAAAAAGGATTTATAATTAATCCTGAAAGTGCTACAGAAGCTTTAAATGAAGTATTTAAAAATGCTGAAAACATTATTGGCTTAAAAATAAAGAAAGTAATTGCTGGGGTTCCTAGCCAATATGCCGAATGTTTTTTATCTAATGCTACTGTGGCTACTATAAATGAAGATAAAGTTATAAGAAATGAAGATATTGTTAAAGCAATGCAAAAATGTGTTTATAATAAAATTATGGACCATAAAGAATTAGTAAGTGTATTACCAGCCAGTTTTATGATTAATGATGAAATAGTTAACAATCCTCTTAATATGATTTCAGAAAAATTATCTATGAAAGCCATAATAGTTACCGTTCCTAAAAAAAATGTTGAAACAATTAATCTTTGTTTAAAAAATATTGGCGTTGAATTAGTTGATATAGTTATATCACCATTAGCGGATTATAATGAACACAAAACAAAAACGACTAATAAAGAAATAGGAGCTTTAGTTAATATTGGTGAGGAAACAACGACAGTATCAATATTTAATAGAGGAATATTAACTAATTTAGAAGTAATTGATATAGGAGGAGCAAGTATTTCTAATGATTTATCATATGTTTATAAAATATCATTAGAAGATGCAAAATATGTTAAAGAACATTTAGCTTTAGCCCATACAAGATTAGCACAACCAAATGAATCAATAACATTTAAAGATAAATATGATGAGAGTGTTAAAATCAATCAATATGATGCATCAGAAATAGTAATGGGAAGAATAACAGAAATAATTAATTTAGCAAAAAAGCAAATAAATCTCTTAACAAAGAAAGAAATAAGTTATATAATACTAACAGGAGGAGTAACGGAAAGTAGCGATTTTGATATTTTAGAAGAAGAGTTATTAGGAAGTTTAGGTATCATTGGTAAAGTAGAAGAAATAGGAGCTAGAAATAATAAATATGCTACTGCCGTTGGAATTATAAAGTATTATAATAGTAGATTAAAATTAAGAAATGCTGAATTTTCAATATTTAATTTAGAAGAACAAGAAGAATTAGGGGGCATGGATAAAAAAATAAATGTTTCAGATAATTCAATACTTGGGAAACTATTTGGATATTTTTTTGATAATTAAGGAGATGAAAATATGAACGAATTACAAATGGATCAAATTGCAAAGATAAAAGTTATAGGAGTTGGCGGTGGTGGTTGCAATGCCGTTAATAGAATGATTGAAGAAGGCGTAAAAAGTGTTGAATTTTATGTTGTAAATACCGATTTACAAGTTTTAAATATTTCAAAAGCTCCCAATAAAATTCAAATAGGTAAATCAATAACTGGCGGTCGTGGTGCTGGTGCTAATCCAGAAATTGGTCGAGCTGCTGCATTAGAAAGCAAGGGCGAAATTGAAGATGCCTTAAAAGGTGCAGATATGGTTTTTATTGCTTGCGGTATGGGTGGTGGAACCGGAACTGGTGCTGCTCCAATAATTGCTGAAATAGCTCAAGAACTTGGAGCCTTAACTGTTGGTATAGTTACTAAACCTTTTAGATTTGAAGGTAAAAGAAGAAGTGAAAATGCTTTAGTAGGTATTGAAGAATTAAAAAAACATGTTGATACATTAATTGTAATTCCTAATGATAAATTAAGAGATATAATTGATAAGACAACAAGTTTTGATGACGCATTTAAAGAAGTTGATAATGTTTTACATAGAGGAGTTCAATCTATATCCGATTTAATTGCTGTTACAGGAGTTATTAATCTAGACTTTGCAGATGTTAAAGCTGTTATGGAAAAATCAGGTACAGCAATTATTGGAATTGGATGCAATGCGGGAGAAAATAGAGCGATTGAGGCAGCTAGACAAGCTGTTGCTAATAGTTTACTTGAAGCAACTATTGATGGGGCAACAAATGCAATAGTTAATGTAACAGGTGGAAAAAATCTTACTTTATTTGAAATAGAAGATGCTGTTGAAACAGTTAGAGAAGCTGCTAAAAGTGATATTAATATAATCTTTGGAGCTATTAAAAATGATAATTTAACTGATGAAGTAATAGTTACTGTAATAGCAACAGGATTTGATGAAAGCAATGATTCTGAAATTTATGGAGGAGAAGAAGTTCCAAAGAGAAGAACAGTTCCTACTGATGATGATTTAGAAATACCTCCTTTTTTAAGAAATAATGATTTATTTTAATTAATTATCAAAATACGACAAGTTTTGCCGTATTTTTTTTATATAATAAAATTGGTGATTAAAAATGAAAGTCTATATAGATTTATTATTTATACTTAATTTAATTTATGACTTTTTAATTTTAATGACTGTTAGTGTAACATTAAAAAGAAATACTAATTTAAAAAGATTACTATTTGGTAGTTTCTTTGGAGCTATAACAAGTTTTATTATTTTTTTACCATTAAATAAATATTTATTATTATTTTTAAAAATTATATTAGGAATTATAATGTTATTAATAACTTATTCATATCATGATTTAAAATATTTTATTAATAATATAATTTATCTTTATATGGTAAGTGTAATTCTTGCCGGATTTTTATATTTTTTAAAAATAGAATTTAATAATTTAAGTTATTTAATAATTTTATGTATAGCGCCATTAATACTATATTTATATATTAAAGAACAAAAAGAATTAAAAAAAATTGTTAATTATTATAAAAAAGTTATTATTACTTTAAAGAATGATAAAATCATTACTTTAAATGGTTTTATCGATAGTGGTAATAAATTAAAAGATCCTATAACAGGAAAATATATTATTTTAATAAATAAAAAACTATTAAATGGCATATATAATATAAGAAGTCCAATTTATGTTCCCATAAAAACAGTTAATCAAAATAGTTTACTACCATGTATTGGTATAAAAAATATTAAAATAGATAATTTAATATTTACTAATTATTTACTAGGATTATCAGATAATTTCAAAGGATTTGATAATATAGAATGTTTACTTAATTATCACTTATTGGAGGAAATTTAATGTTTAAAAAAATTTTATTATTTTTAAAAAAGAAATATAATGAGTGTTTTTTTGTTGGAGCAACCGATAAATTACCACCCCCACTTTCTAAAGAAAAAGAATTAGAATATTTAATTAAAGCTAAACAGGGTGATATTGAAGCAAGGAATATTTTAATAGAGCATAATTTACGTTTAGTAGTTTTTTTAGCAAAAAAATATGAAAATACTGGCTTTGATATTGAAGATTTAGTATCAATTGGTTCCATTGGTTTAATTAAAGGTATAAATACTTATAAAATAGATAAAAACATTAAACTTGCAACTTATGCATCTAGATGTATAGCTAATGAAATATTAATGTTTTTAAGAAAAAACAAAAGAAAAAAGATTGAAATAAGTTTAGAAGAAACATTAAACTTTGATGCAGAAGGTAATGAACTTAAACTAGAAGATATATTAGGGACAGATGATGATATTGTTCCAAAAGAATTTGAAAATGTTTTAGATAAAGAATTATTAAAAAAAGAAATAGACACATTAGATAAAAGAGAAAAAGAAATTATGACTTTAAGATATGGCCTTGATAATAGGAAAGAGTATACTCAAAAAGAAGTAGCGGAAATGTTAGGAATTAGTCAATCATATATTTCAAGAATTGAAAAAAAGATTGTTAAAAGACTTCAAAATATTATGAAGATTTAATAATCTTTTATTTTTGTATAAAAAAAATCAAAATTTGCCATAATTTAGATGAAAGGTTGAATTATGGCAAGATATAAAGTAGATATAACAGGAATAAATACAAATGAATTAGAAACATTAAATAGAATAGATACAGATAAACTATTTGAAAGATATCATAATGGAGATGTTAAAGCAAAAGAAGAATTAATTAATGGTAATTTAAGACTAGTTCTGTCAACTTTACAAAGATTTAACAATACTAAATTTAATATGGATGATTTATTTCAAGTTGGGGTAATTGGACTTATTAAAGCAATCGAAAATTTTGATAGTAGTTTAGGTCTACGTTTGTCTACATATGCAGTACCTCTAATATTAGGAGAAGTTAAAAGATATATAAGAGATAATACTGAAGTAAGAGTAAGTAGAAGTATAAAAGATTTAGCTTATAAAATTATTCGTTTTCAAGATAATTACTTAAGTGAAAATGGTTGTAGTCCTACAAATAAAATAATTTCAGAAGCATTTAATATACCCGAATATGAAATAGCATATGCTTTAGATTCTTTAAAAGATCCCATGAGTATATTTGAACCTATATATAATGATGGGGGCGATACTATTTATTTATCAGATCAAATTGCTGATACTAAAGATTTACAAAGTGATAAAGATATGCTTATATCATTAAGAAAAGCCCTTCAAAAAATAAAAGAAAGAGAAAAAGAAATTTTAATTTCTCGATTTATTATTGGTAAAACTCAAATGGAAATAGCGGAAAAAATGGGTATAAGTCAAGCGCAAGTTTCAAGAATAGAAAAAAGTGCTATTGAAAATGTTAGAAAATTAATTAAGTAACATATAATTTATTAAGGTGATTTTGTGTTGCTTAGTGATTTACAAACAAAAGATATTATTAATATAAAAGATGGTAATAATTTAGGACGAATAATTGATGCAAAGATAGATGAAGCTGGAAGAATTATTTATTTTGTATCTGAACAAAGAAAATTAATGCGTAAAGTAACAAGAGGAGGAGATGTATCTTTTGATTTTGGCAAAATAAAAAAAATAGGAGAAGATGTAATCCTTGTTGATTTAAGTTAAATTTTGACTTATAAATAATTCTTTATTATAATTGTATATGAAAAGAAGTGATATATTGAAAATATATAAAGTAAAAGATTATTTAGCAATATTAAAAAAAGAAAAATTATTAGTATCTTCTTTTATTTCTTCAAAAATAGAAGAAAAAGAAATATTTCATATTAGTTATAATTCTAAAGAAATAAAAGAAAATACTTTATTTGTATGTAAAGGTCTTAAATATAAAAAATCTTATTTAGAAGAAGCAATTGATAAAGGTATTATTTGTTATATATCAGAAGAAATATTTGAAAGCAAAGATGATTTTCCTCATATTATTGTTAATGATGTTAGAAAAGCTTTATCTTTGATTTCCATATTATATTATAATAATCCAGCTAAAAAATTAAATACAATAGGAATTACTGGAACTAAAGGTAAATCAACAACAACATATTACATTAAAAGCATTATAGATGATTATATGAATGACATTAAGGGTGAAAAAACAGGTATTTCTTCATCCATTGATGTATATGATGGAGTAATTAAAAAAGAATCTTTAATTACTAGTCCAGAATCATTAGAATTACAACAACATTTTTATAATGCAGTTAATTCAAAAATTAAAAATTTTGTTATGGAAGTAAGTAGTCAAGCCTTAAAGTATAAAAGAGTATATGGAATTAATTATGATATAGGTGTTTTTCTAAATATATCAGAAGATCATATAAGTGCAGTAGAACATAAAGATTATAATGATTATTTTTATTCTAAATTAGAATTATTTAAACAAGTTAAAAATTTATGTATTAATTTAGATACTGATCGTTTACCAGAAGTATTAGAACAAGCCAAAAAAGTAAAAAATGTAATTACTTTTAGTACTAAAAATAAAATGGCAGATGTTTATGCTTATAAAATTAAAAAAATAGACTTTAATACGATAAAATTTAAAGTAAGAACTCCTTCTTTTGAAGATGAAATTATTCTTACTATGCCAGGATTATTTAATGTTGAAAATGCTTTAGCAGCTATTGCTGTTGCGGAAATAATGCATATTCCTTATAAAAATATTTTTTCAGGATTAAAAATAGCTAAAGCTAGTGGTAGAATGGAATCTCATATTACTAAAGATAATAAAATTATTGCTATTGTAGATTATGCCCATAATAAGCTTAGTTTTGAAAAATTATATAAATCTGTTAAAAAAGAATTTAAAGATAAAAAAATTATTACAGTTTTTGGCTGTCCTGGAGGAAAAGCTTACAATCGCCGTCGTGATTTAGGTTTATTATCAGGTAAAAATTCTTATAAAACTTATTTAACTGCTGAAGATCCAGGAATGGAAGATACCTATAAAATATGTGAAGAAATTGCCTTATATATAAAAAAGAATAATGGCATATATGAAATCATTGAAGAAAGAGAAAAAGCTATTAAAAAAGCTATTTTAGACAATCCTGATTCAATTATTTTAATTACAGGAAAGGGAAATGAAACAAGGCAAAAATATGGTACCAAATATATTCCTTGTAAAACCGATACAAAATGTGTCGAAGAAGCTTTTGAAGAATATGAAAAAACAGTTATGTCAAATTAAAATATCTAGTTTTTACTAGATATTTTTTCTAACATAATATCAAGAATTTTAGTAGCTAATGAATAAGTTTTATCAGAAATATCATTTAAAGGATTAAATTCGACTAAATCAATTGAAGTAATTTTATTAATATCACTAACTAATAAGGTTGCTCCCATTATTGCCTCATCATAACTAATTCCATTATCTTCTTTTACTGAAACACCAGGGGCAAAAGTAGGATCTATAATATCTAAATCATAACTAATATGAATACCTAATGTATTACAAGATGCAATTTTAATAGCTTCTTCACAAATATTTTTAATACCTCTTTTTTTAATATCTTCAGTTGTAAAAATTTTAATACCAGCCCTTTTTAAGTTTTCTAATTCCTTTTTATCTATACTTCTTGCTCCAATAATAACTGTATTTTCTTTCTTGACAAATTTACCTTGATTAAATTGAGCTAAATCTTTATTGCCAAAACCAGTTACAGTTGCTAAAGGAAGACCATGGATATTACCAGTAATAGTTGTTTCAAAAGTATTATAATCTGGATGTGCATCAAACCAAATAATACCTATATTATCATGAATAGTATTACTAGCTAAAATACTACCAATACTAGTGGCATGATCTCCTCCAATTAAAAGAGGAAATTCATTTTTTTTCTTAATTATTTCATTATATATATTTTCATTAATTTTATTAATTTCATTTTCATTTTTTCTTAAATTAAGAGGATCTTTATTTTTTATAAAATTTTTACTTTCATGGATATAAATTACTTCTAAATTTTTATTTTCTAAATATTTACCTAATTTTAAAGCTCCTTCTTTAGCTCCATCAATATTGACCCCAGCATCAGTTGCAGCACTAATAACGAATGATTTCATTTTTTTCACCTCTTAAAATTGTATCATAAATCTAAAAAAGAAGATAGTATAAACAAGGGTTTGCAGTCTAAATGGTAAAGTGTTATAATAATCTTGTGATTCATATGAAGCCAAAAATACTTTTATTATCTTCTTTATTTTTTATAATAGATTTTATTACTAAATTAGTAGTAGATTTTAAATTAGAATTAATGTCAAGTATTAAAATAATTAATAAATTCTTTTATTTAACAAAGGTATATAATTATGGAGCATCATGGAGTTTTTTATCAGGATATCAATTTATTTTAATCATAATTACTATTCTAATGTTAGTAATACTTTATTTTTATCAAAAAAAATTTAAAGAAAATAAAAGAAATATGTTAGCTTTTAGTCTCTTATATGGAGGAATATTTGGTAATTTAATAAATAGAGTGTTTTTTGGATATGTAATCGATTTTTTAGATTTTAAAATATTTAGTTATGATTTTCCTGTTTTTAATTTTGCCGATATATGTATCGTAATGGGCATATTTTTAATTATCATAGCTATCTGGAAAAAGGAAGATGAATTTGAAATTAATCGTAGAAGATAATAATATTAGAATTGATAAATATTTAAGTGAAAAAACTACTTATAGTAGAGAAATGATTACTAAAATGTTAAAAGATGATTTTATTATCGTTAATAATAATAAAGTAAAACCAAGTTATAAAATTAAAGTAAATGATGTTATCGAAATAAAAGATAATTATAAAGTTCATGATGATATAAATCCTTGTGAAATACCATTAAAAATAGTATATGAAGACGAACATCTTATGGTCATTGATAAACCTAGTGGTTTAGTAGTTCACCCAGGGAATGGTCATTATAATAATACTTTAGTTAATGGTTTAAAATTTTATACTAATAATTTAAGTGATATCGGTGGTGAAGATAGAGTAGGTATAGTTCATCGTTTAGATAAAGATACATCTGGTTTAATGTTAGTAGCTAAAACAAATGAAGCTCATATGTTATTAGCTGATGATTTTAAAAATAAAAGAGTACATCGAGAATATATAGCTCTTTTAATAGGTAATTTTCCAAGTAATACAGCATTTATAGATGCTCCTATCGGTAGAAGTAAAAAAAATTTTAACAAAATGGAAGTTACACCTAATGGTAAAAATGCTAAAACTCATTTAAAAGTTTTAAAAAGATATAAAGATTATACTTTAGTAAGTTTAGTTTTAGAAACAGGAAGAACTCATCAAATAAGAGTTCATTTAGCATATATAGGATATCCAATTTATAATGATCCTGTTTATCAGAATAAACCAACTACTGAATTTGGCCAATTTTTACACTCTCATTATTTAGAGTTTATTCATCCAATTACCAAAGAAAAAATGGAATTTGAAAGTCAAATTCCCGATTATTTTCAAAAATTTTTAGATACTTTAGATTAATACTAAAATATTTGAAAAAATAAATACTGTAAAGAAAAAATATGGTAAACTTAAAATTTGATAATGACCTAAAATTTTTTTGATTTTTCTTACTAAAAAATATGATAATAATACTAAAGTCAAACTAAGAAAAATATTATAAATTAAATAATTTTGATAACTTATAAATAAAGTTAAAAGAAAAATAGCAATATAATTGGTACATAATAAAAATACTAAATCACGATCTAATAAATCATACCAAACTATCTTACAAATAGGTATTGTAATATAAATAATAACTGCTATATAAATTAGAAAAAAAATCATTCCATCACCCTTTACTAATAATATGAATTAGGGTAGAATAATATGAAAGGAGCGCTTATGAACGCAATAGTAAATGAAAAAGACGAAATAACAATGAAACTTGTTCATTATTTTGTAACTGAAGAAAATTATACACCAATAAATGTACAAGGAGCAAAAGATGAAATATGGCTAGAAAATTTAAATGGTCCTTATAAAATAATAAGAATTAATTCTAAATATATTCATAATAATGAACAATTAAATTTTGATTTATTTAAAATGAATTTTGTTATTAAACAAATAAAAAAGAAAACATTATCTTTTAAAATGAATGTTTTAAATATATGTTTAGATATGGGTAATGCTGTTAAATTAGAAAATAATTCTAAAATAATTAATACCATTAATATTTCTAATTTTAATGAATTAAAGAAAAATAGTACTTTAAAAGAATTTTTTCCTAAATTTAAAAATATGATTTTTAAAAATTATGATGGTCTTAAAAGTTTTGAAGAAATAATTCATATTACTGATGATATAAATAATAAAACAGAAAAAGAAAATAAAAAATATGAACAAGTATTTAAACCTAAAAAAATAATTATTACTAAAATATTAATTATTTTATGTATTATTATGTATATAGTAAGTTTATTTTTAGGTGAGAATTTTGATAATGCATTAGTTATTTTAGGAGCTAATAATAGAAATTTAGTATTAAGTGGAGAATTTTATCGCCTAATTTTATCATCATTCTTACATGGTAATTTAATTCATTTAGTAGTTAATATGTATTCTTTATGGATTATAGGTAGTCAAGTTGAAAATTATATTGGTAGATGGAAATATTTGATTATTTATATTTTATCAGCTTTAATGGGTAATTTAATGAGTATAGTCTTTTTAGGAGAATATAGTTTATCAGTCGGGGCTTCAGGAGCTATATTTGGTTTAATGGGAGCTTTAATTTATTTTGGATATCATTATCGTTTATATTTATCAAATACCTTAACAACTCAAATAATACCTATAGTTATTATTAATCTTATTTTAGGATTTACTTTAAATGGAATTGATAATGCTGCACATATAGGAGGTTTAATTGGTGGATATTTAGCGACAATGATTGTTGGTATTAAATATAAAAGTAGTAAAGCTGAATTTATCAATGGTTTAATAGTATATATCATTTTAGCAGTATTTTTAGTATTTGCGGCTATAAAATTTGCTTAATTAGTAAATACGCCCTTTCACTTTCAAGAATTTCGCATATCTTATTAGTGAAGGGGATTTTTTATGAAATTAATAGATGTTAAAAATCCTGTATTAAAAAAAGGTGTTCATTATTTAACATGGGATTATATGACAAGAGAAAATAACAATCATAAAGGAATGGATATGATTGGAAAAAATAAAGCTACTGATGATATAATTGCCATTGAAAATGGTAAAGTATATGATACAGGATATACAAATAAAGCTGGTTATTATGTAGAATTAATTCATGATAATAATTTAATAACTAGATATTTACATATGAAAAAGAATTCTATTAAAGTAAAAAAAGATGAGTATGTAACAAAAGGTCAAGTATTAGGAAGAATGGGTTCTACTGGAGAATCGACCGGTGCTCATTTACACTTTGCAGTTTTTACTTTAAAAAGGAAGCCACAAGACCCTCTTCCATACCTCCAAGGTAAACTTAATTTTAATTCCGATTATTTCCGCGATTTTGTAAAAGGAATTCAAGATGCTATTGGAGCCAAAGTAGATGGTATTCCAGGATCAGAGACTTTAAATAAAACAATTACGATATCTGCTAAAGTAAATCGTAAACATAAAGCAGTAAAATTTATTCAATCATATTTGTTTAATATAGGTTACACTGAAATAGGAGATTCTGATGGTATAGCAGGTCCTAAATTTACCTCTGCGATTAAACATTATCAAAAAGATAATGGATGTGTTGTAGATGGAGTTATAACTAAAAAAAATAAAACATGGAAAAAGTTACTCAAATTAATTTAATGTTCCAAAATAATGGTTAATAGCCATTATTTTTTTCTGCTTTTATGTTGACAAAACAAAAAAATAATACTAAACTTTAATTAAGATAGAAAGAGAAAGATAGTCTATGAGAAATAAAAGCAAAATAATGTTCGTATGGGGGGGGGTTATTATTAATACTATTATTAATAATACCAATAACTAAAATAAGAAATAATACTTTAAATGAAGTAGAGATACATAGACAGAAAAAAACTTTAAATAAACAATTTGCAATATATAAAGAACAAAATATGGGTAAAGGGGATCATACCTTAACAACAGATACAACGTTTCCAACGCAAGGATATTTTTTGAATACAACAAAATCAAAATGTATAGATTATCAAGG
>CANRDZ010000014.1 GCA_947629465.1 uncultured Bacilli bacterium
GAAATACATATACAATTCAAGCATATGTATATGATGTTCCAGGAAGATCATCATCAGTAATAAATGGAACAAATTATAAGACAATAATTAACTCTTATAGTGGAACAGGAAAAGGATTAATTGACTATAAACCAAAAGGATTAAGTACTAAAATCCTAGGTGATATGTACCGCTTCGTTGGAGGATGTAATGCAGCCGTTGATGCTGGAACTACATCTGGAACGGCTTGTAAAGGGGTAGTAGATAATTTCATCTGTTTTGGAAATGGTGCCAAATGTGATTTAACGAGCGATTATATGTATCGAATAATAGGAGTAACATCAGATGGAAAAATAAAATTAATTAAAAATAAGCCTCTTGCTACAACATATCAATGGCATACTTCTGATACAACAAATACTAATTGGTCAAATAGTTCTTTACGAAGTGGTTTAAATGGAAGTTATTATTTGAATAATTTAGGTACCACTTGGAGTGGAAAGATAGTTACTTATAATTGGTTGTACGGAGATGTAGGGATGTTCATTATCAATTCTCCCGAGCCACTTGCTGACTCCCCTGCAGACGTAATGTATGAGATCGAAACTGGTAAACGGTCAACTTGGTCTGGATTATGCCCCGGCTCCGAAAGCGGTTGCCGAGAATTTACCTGGTCGTCTAGCACTTACGTCGCTTCTAAAATCGGATTGTTATATCTACACGACATGAAATTTTCTTATTCATTGAATTATGCGAGTGGGGTTTATGAAGCGTGTAGTGAAGGTGCGACTATTGGTAATTGCACAAATAGCTGGTTGTGGTTGAAGAATAATGGGTTGGAATCGAGTGGCGAAGTAGAATGGTTTATTACTCGATTTGGAGAATGGTGCACCTCTGAAGGGACCGGGTGCAAGTACTATGGCATCATCGGTCCAAGAAGTTATTTGGCCAAACCATTTTCGGAAATGCAACCTGTTCGCCCTGTATTCTATCTGTCTAGTTCTGCTGTGTTAAAAGGTTCAGGAACATTATCAGATCCGTTTATAGTACAAGCTTAACTCGAGAAGGAAAACTCGTAAAAACCTCATAGACTTAAACTGGAAGAGAATAAATTTCTCTTCTTTTTATTTGTTGAAAAGTAAATAGTTTTCAACTAAAATTAGTTTTTTTGGATTGAAAAAGATAGATATTTTTGCTATTCTATATAATAGAAGATATAGAAGGAAAGGGTATGACTGGTTTAGGAGAACATTTTAAAATTAATGAACTTGATTTTGTAATCGATCCTAGTGTAGTTTTTAGAGGTAAATATTATCGTATTACAGTATTAAGTGAACGATTAATTCGTTTAGAATACTCCTTAACTGGAGAGTTTTATGATGGAAAAACTGAAATAGTACATAATCGTAAATTTCCAGTCCCTAATTTTAAAGTAGAACAAAATGAGAAATTTTTAACTATAACAACTAAATATTTTACTTTACAATATGCTAAAGAAAAACCTTTTAAAGGATCTAAATTAGCACCTGATTCAAATCTTAAAGTAAATTTATTAAATACAGATAAATTTTGGTATTATAATCATCCTGAAGCTAGGAATTATAAAGGAAGCTCTTTTAGTATAGAAGAATTTGGTAAAGAAACATCTTTAACTAAAGGTTTATATTCAACTGATGGCTTTGCTACATTAGATGATTCTCATTCTATGTTTATAGATCCAGATGGCTATATAGTAAGCAATGCTTCTAAAAGAATTGATATATATTTATTTGCTTATCGAAGAGATTTTGGCTTATGTTTAAAAGATTATTTTACCTTAACTGGTTATCCACCCCTTTTACCAAGATATGCTTTAGGAATATGGTGGAATAAAGATCAAATTTATAATTTTGAAGATACCAAAAAATTAATTAAAACATTTAATAAACATGAAATACCTTTAGCTGTTCTTTTACTTGGAGAATTTTGGCATAAAAAAGATAAAAATAATTACAATTTATATAAAACTGGGTATGATTTTAATCTTGATTTATTTCCAAATCCTAATGAATTTACAAAATATATGCATGAACGTGGAGTAAGAATTGGAATTAATTTAGATGGTTCAGAAGGAATAACTAGCATGACTAATGCTTATATGGACATGTGTCGAGAACTAAATAGCCCAACTGATAGATTAATCCCATTTAAAGTATTAGATAAAAATTTTATTATTAGTTATTTTGATAAATTAATAAATCCCTTATATAAAATAGGTGTTGATTTCTTTTGGATAGATTCTAAAGATGAAATAGTAACAAGAGCATTAAATTATTATCATTTTAATGATTTTAAAAAATTTCAAGATCGAAGAGGCTTAATATTATCAAGAAATGGTGGAAAATCTGCACATAAATATCCAGTTCATTATTCTGGGGAAACAAAAGTTGGTTGGGATACTTTAAAATATTTACCATTTTTTAATTCAACTGCTAGCAATATAGGACTTTCTTGGTGGAGTCATGATGTTGGAGGATATAAAGGTGGTATAGAAGATAGTGAATTATATTTAAGATATGTTGAATTAGCTTGTTTTAGTCCTATTTTTAGATTTAGTTCTAGAAGAGGAACATATTATAAAAGAGAACCATGGCGATGGGATGTTAAAACTTATACCATTGTTAAAAATTATTGCAAATTAAGACATAAATTGATTCCTTATATATACACAGAAAATTATCGTTATCATAAAAATTGCCTTCCTTTAGTAGAACCGCTTTATTATTATAATCCTGAACTTTTTGATGAACCAGAATATCGTAATGAATATTATTTTGGTAGTGAAATATTAGTGGCTCCTATAACGAGTCCTAAAGATCGTGTTATGAATCGAGCTGTTGAAAAATTATTTTTACCAAAAGGAGTTTGGTATGATTTTAAAACTGGTAAAAAATTTGTTGGTGATAAAAGATATGTAACATTTTATAAAGATGAAGATTATCCTGTATTTGTTAGAGAAGGATCAATTATTCCTCTTGCTAAATTAGATGAAAATATTAATAATACTAATCCTCCTAAACAAATGGAAATAGATATTTTTCCAGGGGCAAGTAAAAATTATAAATTATATGAAGATGATGGTGTATCACGATTACATGAAGAAGGTTTTTATATAATTACTTCCTTTGATTTTAATTATTCAAAAGATAATTATACTTTGACAATTAAGCCTGTTGAGGGAAAAACTGGTTTAATACCTGATGTAAGAAATTATCAATTTCGTTTTAGAAATACTCGAAATCCAGAGAGAGTTATTATAGAAGTTGATGATGAAAGATATAAAGATTATGAAATATTTGAAGATGATAATGATTTTATTGTTAAAGTAAATAATGTTGAAACCAGAAAAAAATTAGTTATTAATTGTAGTGGCTATAATATGGAAAGAGACGCTATTAGAATTATTAATGAAGAAGTTTATGAAATAATTAGTGATTTAAAAATAGAAACATTATTAAAAGAAAGAATTGGAGCCATTATGTTTAGTGATATGTCTATTAATAAAAAAAGAATAGAAATAAAAAAATTAAGAAATAATGGTTTAGATCAATTATTTATAAAAATGTTTATTAAACTTCTTGAATATATTAAAGAAATTTAATATAATAAAAATAATTATTAATTAAGCAGTTGAAAAAAGAGTAGTAATATTCTTTCATTTAGAAGAGAATTAGTGGTTGGTGTAAACTAATAAATGAAATTTATGAACTTGCTTTTGGATGCTTTTGGTTAGACGCAATATAGTCTATTAAAGTTATAAATTAAGGTGGTACCGCGAAAAATTCGCCCTTTAGGTAACCATCTTTTTTTAAAATAGAGAGAAATAAAGTAAAGAAGGAGTAAGTAATAAAAATAATCAGTAAAATACATCTCTCTTGTAACTGATTATATATATTATGGTAAGTTTTATGGAAAGATTTATATCAGGAATAATTATTTTTTTAACTCTTTTTGTAATTATCTTTATAATAGATTATTTTTTCATTAAAAGAAGTTATTTAAAAAAGATTAAAAAAAATAAAAAAAAGGGAGAATTGATGGAATTATCTTATTTAATAATGAAATTTAAATTAGATAAAAATAAATTGCCAATTAATAAATTATTAGTGGTTATATCATTAATTAATTCATTTATAATATCATTTGTCTATGTTATTTTAGTTGTATTTAAAACTAAATTAATATTTAAATTTTTAATTGGATTTATTATATTAATGGGATTAATTTATACATTATATGAATTTTTAGGCAGATATTTGGAAAGGAAGCAAAAAAATGGAAAATAAAATAATTGAAAAAAAATGGCAAGATATATGGGAAAAAGAGGGCGTTTTTCATGCTATAACCGGTAGTGATAAGAAAAAATATTATATTTTAGTAGAATTTCCTTATCCATCAGGATCTGGTCTTCATGTAGGTCATGTTAGAAGTTATACTGCTTTAGATGCTTATTCAAGATGTATGAGAATGAAAGGATATAATGTATTATTTCCAATGGGATGGGATGCTTTTGGAGCTCCAGCTGAACAATATGCAATAAAAAATCATATCCATCCTAGCATAGCAGTTAAAGAAAATATTAAAACATTTAAAAATCAAATAAAATCATTAGGTATTTCTTTTGATTGGACAAGAGAGTTTGCTACTACTGATCCTGAATATTATAAATGGACACAATGGCAATTCTTAAAATTTTATGAACATGGTATGGCTTATAAAGCCAAAAAAGATATAAATTGGTGTCCTAATTGTAAAATGGGTTTATCGAATGAAGATTCTTCTGGAGGAGTATGTGAAAGATGTGGAACAAAAGTTGTTCAAAAAGAAAAAGAACAATGGATGTTAAAAATGAGTGCTTATTCAGAAAGCTTAATTGAAGGTCTAAAAGATACTCATTTTGCTGATAAAATTAAATTAGGCCAAATAAATTGGATTGGTAAATCTGAAGGGGCTGAAGTTAATTTTAAAGTTAAAGCCTCTGATGAAGTAATAACTGTTTATACAACAAGATGTGATACTCTTTTTGGAGCTACTTTTATGGTTTTAGCTCCAGAACATCCAATAATTGAAAAATTAAATAAAAAAATCAAAAATATGGATGAAATTAGACAATATCAAAAATACGCTAAAGAAAAATCAACATTTGAAAGGACTGAATTAACAAAAGAAAAAACTGGTGTTAAAATTGAGGGCATTGTAGGAATAAATCCAGTTAATGGTAAAGATGTAGAAATTTGGATTGGCGATTATGTAATGATGGGTTATGGAACGGGAGCTATTATGGCAGTTCCAGCTCATGATGAAAGGGATTATGAATTTGCTAAAAAATTTAATATTCCTATAATACAAGTACTTGAAGAAGTTACTGGTATAAAACATGATAATGAATTTAAGAAAAATTCTATTGTTGCGGTTGTTTATGATCCTAAAAAAGACAAATATTTAACAGTTAATTGGCATGATTTGGGAGGTCGTTTATTTGTTGGGGGTACGATAAAAGAAGGCGAAAGTCCAATCGAATGTGCTTTAAGAGAAATAAAAGAAGAAACAGGTTATAGCGATTTATCTTTAGAATATGTAACACCAATTATAAATCATCATTATTATGCTTATAATAAAGATAAATATTTTAATATTAATTCAACTGGTTTATACTTTACTTTAAATAGTGATAAATTATGTGAACAATCATTAGATAAAGATGAAAAATTTACAGTTGAATGGGTTAGTAAAGAAGTTATACTAGATGAAATTAAAGATGAATTACATCATAAAACATTTGAATATATTATGACACCTGGAGCAATGGTTGGTGATGGCATACATATCAATTCAGAATTTTTAGATGGTTTAACTAAAGAAGAAGCTATTAATAAAATGATTGAATTTTTAGAGAGTAAAGGATTAGGAAAGAAAAAAGTTAATTATCGTTTACAAGATTGGATTTTTTCAAGACAAAGATTCTGGGGAGAGCCAATTCCTTTAATTCATTGTGAACATTGTGGTTGGGTACCTGTTCCTTATGATGAACTTCCTGTTTTACTTCCTGATGTTGCTGAATATGAACCAACAGATGATGGCGAAAGTCCACTTGCTAAAATAACTGACTGGGTTAATACTAAATGTCCTGTTTGTGGAAAACCCGCTAAAAGAGAAACAGATACAATGCCTAATTGGGCTGGATCTAGTTGGTATTTTTTAAGATATATGGATCCCCATAATGATAAATGTTTTGCTTCAAAAGAAGCTTTAAATTATTGGGGTAAAGTAGATTGGTATAATGGTGGAATGGAACATACAACAAGACATTTACTTTATGCAAGATTTTGGAATCAATTTTTATATGATATTGGTCTTGTTCCTAATAAAGAACCAATCGATATAAGAGTATCTCATGGTATGATTTTAGGATCAAATAATGAAAAAATGAGTAAAAGTAAAGGAAATGTTGTAAATCCTGACGATATTGTAAAAGAATATGGAGCAGATACTTTAAGAGTATATGAAATGTTTATTGGTGATTATGAAAAGGATGCTTCTTGGAGTATTGATTCACTTCGAGGATGTAAACGTTTTTTAGAAAAAGTTGAAAGATTACAAACTAAATTAAATGATAAAACTGGCTATACAGACGAAATTTTAGCTCATAAAACAATTAAGAAAGTTACTAATGATTTACAAACTATGAAATATAATACTGTTGTATCATCATTAATGATTCTTACTAGTGCTTATGAAAAAATGGAATCAATAACAAAAGAAGATTATCGATTATTATTAATTTTACTTAATCCAATTGCTCCTCATATTACTGAAGAATTAAATGAAATAAATAATTTAGGGGAAATGCTTTGTAAAAGTGAGTGGCCAGATTATGATGAGGCTAAAACAATTGATGAAAAAATTACTATTGGTGTTCAAGTTAATGGTAAATTAAGAGGATCTATTGAAATTATTAAAGATGAAGAAGAAGAATCTATAATTGAAAAAGCTAAATTAGATTCTAATGTTGCAAAACATATTCAAGATAAAGAAATAATTAAAACAATTGTTGTTCCTAATAAAATAGTTAATATAGTTGTAAAATAATTTTATAAAAAATAATTAATATATTAAAAGAAAATTAATAAGTATTATCTAAATTATTGGCTACCTAAAGGTAGCTTTTTTTATTGGAGTTTATTATATGTTAATAAAAAATTCTAAAGATTATTAACTATTGTCTTATGAAAATAAAGAAGAATTTTTAAAAGTTATTAATGATTTTAACTTCATTAAATTACAAGTCCATGGTAATGGATTATAATGTTCAATTAACCGCAAAAGAAATTATGAATAAGATAACATGATTTTTAAAATAAAACTTGCCTCTAAAATTACTTTCCATTATAATATAAAAGTGAAGGTGATTATGATGGATTATACTTTACTTCCTGCTGATCGATATGTTGTAGTTAATAAAAGTATTTTATCAGATACTGATAAATCCATCATTATTAATTTATATGCTCCTTTAATTGGTTCTCTAGCTGTATCTCTTTATTTTACTTTGTGGAACGATTTAGGGGTTGGCAATTTAATGAGTGTTGATTTAAATCATCATCATTTAATGGTATCTTTAAAAAGTGGAATTGGTAGTATAAAATTAGCTCGAGAATCATTAGAATCATTTGGTTTACTTAAAACTTATGTTAAAAATGGAAATGTTAATGATTATATATATGAATTATATTCTCCTTTAAGTCCTTCAGAATTTTTTAATCATCCTATTTTAAATGTAGTTTTATATAGTAATGTTGGTAGTAGAGAATATGATAATTTACTAGCTATGTATAAATATCCTAAAATAGATTTAAAAGAATATGATGAAATTACTAAAAAATTAGATGAAGTTTATGATACATCTAAATTTACTTTAAAAGATGAAGTAAGAGATCGAATGACAGGTAGTATTAATGTTGAATCAAGAATTAATTTTGATGAAATACTATCAAGTATTCCTAAAGGTATTATAAATGAAAGGGCATTTAATAAAAAAACCAAAGAATTAATAAATAATTTAGCTTTTATTTATAATATTGATACTTTAAAAATGACAGAAATGATTAGAAGTGTTTTAAATGAGTATGGAGCAATTGACAAAAATGGCTTAAGGATAATAGCTAGAAAAGATTATCAATTTAAAAAAGGAAGTTTGCCAACACTAGTATATCGTACTCAACCTGAATATTTAAAAAATCCATTGGGGGATAATTCTAAACGAGGAAGAATAATAGCGGTATTTGAAAATACATCTCCTTATGATTTTTTAAGACTTAAATATCATGGAGCTGAACCAACAGCAAGAGATTTAAAACTTTTAGAAAGTTTAATGATCGATTTGGAACTTCCTCAAGCAGTTGTAAATGTTTTAATTGATTATGTTTTAAGAAAAAATAATAACAGTTTAAATCGTAGTTATGTTGAAACTATTGCTGCTCAATGGAAAAGAGCTGGATTAAAAACAGCTTCAGAAGCGATGGATTTTGCTGAAAAAGAACATCAAAAAATGAGCAAAAAAATACCAGAGATTAAGAAAAAACTTTCTGAACCTCCAGTTTGGTTTAATAAAAAAATAGATGAAGAAACCCTTACTAAAGATGAAGAAGAAGAATTAAAAGATTTACTTAAGGAGTTTAAATAATGGATATAAAAATAGATAAAAAAGATGTTAGTAAAAAACAAAATCAAGAGTTTATAGAAGCATTAAATGATAATGATTATAAAGCTTTAGTAAGAAAAATAAAAATTTCGAAAGAAGATGCTAAAGACAATACAATAAAATTATTAGATTCTGTTGCAGAAATTAAAAATTGTCAAAATTGTAAAGGTCTTTTTGAATGCCAAAATAGAGTTAATGGCTTTGTCTTTTTCCCTGAAATTAAAGAAGATAATTTAAGATTTTCATATATTCCTTGTAAATATAAAAAATTAGCTCAAAAAGAAGAAAAAGTAAAAAAAACAAAAGATAATGTTTTAACAAATGCTAGAATAAAAGATATTAAAATAACAAAAAATAGAAGTAATCTTATTAAATGGATTAAAGAATATTATGATAATTATAATCCTTATAAAACAAGTAAAGGATTATATTTACACGGTAATTTTGGTACTGGTAAAACTTTTATATTAGCGTCTCTTTTAAATGAGCTTAAAAATAAATATAAAATTAATTTTGAAATAGTTTATGTTCCTGAACTTTTAAGAAAATTAAAAGAAGATTTTGAAGAGATTGGTGATAAAATTAGTTATTTAGAAAATGTTGATATTTTATTATTAGATGATATTGGAGCTGAAAAAGTTTCTGAATGGGGAAGAGATGAAATTATTGGAACTATTTTGCAAACAAGAATGAATAATGAAATGCCAACCTTTTTCACCTCTAATTTAAATATTGATGAACTTGAAAAAACTTTATCAATAACTAAAGATAATATAGATGTAATAAAAGCGAAAAGAATTATTGAAAGAATTAAATATTTAACGGAAGATATAGAACTTTTAGGGAATAATTATCGCGAAGAATAAATTTTTTTACAGGGAGGATTTATGGGTTTTTTAACTAAACATGAGATAAAAAAACAAGAAGAAATATTAGAAATTTTAGATAATAATATTATGGCCAAAGAAAAAGAGTATAAAGAATTAGATTTAAAATATCGGGAATTATTAACTAAATATGCGATTATAGATAATATAGAAGAACTTATTTTAAGAAAAAGAAAACTTTTTGAAGAAATAGAAATTTTAGAAGCTAAATTGAATAATACTAAAGTAAAAGTTAAAAATAAAGAAATGAGTTTACCTCGTTATGATGCTAAAAAGCTTTTAATTGCTATTACATATGATAGTATTAGTAAAAAATATAGTGTTAATACTTTTACTTATTTAAAAAATGTTACTTATAGGGATGAATTTTTAAATGCTTATAGTAACTGTCAAATTTATAAAGATATTAATGATGCCAATCGTCATTTTGGTATCGATGGGGGGAAAATTGTAAAATCAGAAACTAATGTATGTGTGTTAGGATGGATTTCATATCTTAAATTAGCAGATTTAATTAATCAGGTGCTACCTAAAGACAAAAGTGTAACGATAATGGATATAAATGAAGCCTTAAGTGTATTCGATAATTATGATTTAACAAAAGTTAATATGGCTGAAATTTATTATAGTTTAAAATCAATTAAAACTAATGGTAATAGTAGAAAAAGAGAATTAAAATAATAAATTAAATAGAATTTATTATTTTTTTTAAACAAAAGTTCGCTTTACTGTTGACATTCAAAAAAATCTAAGATAAAATGAACTTATCAGAGAGTGAAGGAGAAAAAATGAGCAAAAATAAAGATGAAAAAAATACTGATAAAGCATTAGAACAAGTATTAAAAGATATTGAAAAACAATTTGGTGCTGGGGCAATTATGAAACTAGGCACTGATGAACATATAAAAATTGATGTAACAAGTAGTGGCTCAATTACTTTAGATATAGCATTAGGTGTTGGTGGTTTTCCTAAAGGTAGAATCATTGAAATTTATGGTCCAGAATCATCTGGTAAAACAACTATTGCTCTTCATGCAATTGCTGAAGTGCAAAAAGCAGGTGGAAGAGCAGCGTTTATAGATGCAGAACATGCATTAGATCCTGTATATGCTAAAAAGTTAGGAGTAGATATTAATGAACTTTTATTAAGTCAACCAGATACAGGAGAACAAGCTTTAGAAATATGTGATGCTTTAGTAAAAAGTGAAGCAATAGATTTAGTTGTTATCGATTCAGTTGCGGCTTTAGTACCTCAAGCAGAAATTGACGGAGAAATGGGAGATAGCCATGTTGGACTTCAAGCAAGACTTATGAGTCAAGCTTTAAGAAAATTATCAGGTTCTTTAAATAAAACAAATACAACAGCAATTTTTATTAATCAATTGAGAGAAAAAGTAGGAGTAATGTTTGGAAATCCAGAAACAACTCCGGGAGGAAGAGCATTAAAATTTTACTCAACTATTCGTCTTGACATTAGAAGAGGAGAACAAATAAAGCAAGGAGAACAAGTCTTTGGAAATAAAGTTAATATTAAAGTTGTTAAAAATAAAGTTGCTCCCCCTTTTAAAACTGCTACAGTAGATATTATGTATGGAGAAGGTATTTCTCATGAAGGAGAACTTGTTGACATAGCAAGTGAAATTGGAATAGTTGAAAAAAGTGGAGCTTGGTATGCTTATAATGGTGAAAAGATTGGTCAAGGAAGAGAAAATGTTAAATTAATGCTTCGAGAAAATTCTGATATGGCCGATGAAATTGAATCTAAAATTTATGAACATTATGGTTTTCCTAATCCTAAAAAAAATAAAGAAAATAAATAATCAAAAAACTTATAACATTGGCTTATAAGTTTTTTGATTGAATGAAATTAAAAATTTTCAAAATAGCAATATTAAAACTGAAAGTAAATTATTTAAAAAAAGAAAGAAAAATAAAAAGAAATATAAAGAAAAGAATTAATAAAAGAGGCTAAAAGACAATTTTTATGCCATAAATTTAATCTTGATAAAAGATGGTTTTAAGATTATAATTAAATTATAGATAAATTATAATTATATTGTTTATTTTTATATTTACTAAATAGAAATGGAGAAAGAAAATGGATAATGTAGCCGTTATCATCTTAATTCTATTTCTTGGAATAATTGTAGGTGCTGGAGCCATTTTAATAGTTAATCATTTAAGAGGTTTAAGTGCTAAAAATAATGCTAATAAATTACTTGAAGAAGCCAAAAAAGAAGCTGAAAAACATAAAAGAGATAGTCTTTTAGAATTAAAAGAAGAATCATATAAATTAAAACAACAAACTAATGAAGAAATAAAAGAAAAAAAGCAAGAAATAAAAGAAGCTGAAGATAGATTAATAAGTAGGGAAAATAATTTAGATAAAAGAGAAGAAATGCTTCAAAAGAGAGATTTATCTTTAGAAGAAAAAGAAAATAATTTGTTAGTTAGAACCCAAAGTATACAAGAAAAAGAAGAAAAGATGGATAAAATTCTTAAAGAAGAATTAGCAGAATTAGAAAAAATATCAGGACTTAGTAAAGATAAAGCCCATGATTTGATTATGGCTAAAGTCGAATCAGATATGGCTTTAGAAATTGCCGAATATATTAAAGATGAAGAAGAAAAAGCAAAAATAATTGCCAATGATAAAGCAAAGCAATTAATTGTAAATAGCATGGAAAGATATGCTGATGATGTTGTTCAAGTTCAAACTGTATCAACAATTGAACTTCCTAATGATGAAATGAAAGGAAGATTAATTGGTAGAGAAGGAAGAAATATTAGAACTTTTGAATCAGTCACTGGTGTAGATTTAATAATTGATGATACACCTGAAGCGATTGTTATTTCATCATTTGATCCCCTTAGAAGAGAAATAGCTAAAGTAACGATCGAAACCCTAATTAAAGATGGAAGAATTCATCCAAGCCGTATAGAAGAAGTATATGAAAAAACTTGTAAAGATGTTTATAGTAGAATTACGGAAATAGGTAATAATGCCATTACGGAATTAGGAATTACCAAAATGGATAGTGAATTAATCAATTTAGTTGGAAAATTAAATTTTAGAACTAGTTATGGTCAAAATGCTTTAAAACATTCAATTGAAGTTGCCAATTTATGTGGATTAATGGCATCTGAACTTGGAGAAAATATTACTTTAGCCAAACGTGCTGGTTTACTACATGATATTGGAAAATCAATTGATTTTGAAATAGAAGGAAGTCATGTTGAAGTTGGCGAACAAATAGCAAAAAAATATCATGAAAACGAAGTAGTAATTGATGCAATTGTTTCCCATCATGGGGATAAAGAACCAAAAAGTATTATAGCTGTTTTGGTAAGTATTGCTGATACTTTATCTGCTGCTCGTCCTGGAGCTAGAAATGATTCTCTAGAAAATTATATAAAAAGATTAGAACAACTTGAAGAAATAGGAAATTCATTTGAAGGCGTAGAAAAAGCTTATGCAATGCAAGCAGGAAGAGAAATAAGAGTTATGGTTAAACCAAATGAAGTTGATGATTTAAATAGTTATAAAATAGCTAGAGAAATGAAAGAAAAAATAGAATCTGAAATGCAATATCCTGGTACAATTAAAATAACTGTTATAAGAGAAACTAGAGCTCAAGAAGAAGCTAAATAGTTTCTTTTTTTTATACTATTTATAATTGCCAATAAAAAAAGAAACAAATTTAATAGTTTCTTTTAAAAATTATTATTCTTCTCTTTTATTAACTTCCATTATGACTGGTAAAATAATAGGTCTTCTTCCTGTTAATTCATTTATATATGGTAAAAGTTCTAAAATAATTTGATTTTTTAAATCAGTATAATTGTATAAAGAAGTCTTTAAAAAATTATTAACAGTGTCACTTATTTTACGTTCAATTTTATTCATTAATTCTTGATTTTCATTAACTAAAACAAAGCCTCTAGCTGTAACATTAGGTTTAATTAATAATTTTCTGGTTAAAGTATTAATATTTAAAATAGTAATTAATATACCATCTTGACTCATTAATTTTCGATCTTTTATTACAATACTTCCAACATCACCAACTCTAGAGCCATCAACATATATATCTCCTGAAGGAATAGTACCTCCTCTAGAAACAACGCCATTTTTTAGTAAAATAACGTCTCCATTACTACAAATAAAAGTATTTTCTTCTGGAATATCACAAAGTTTAGCAATATTAGCATGTTGTTTCAACATTCT
Organism: uncultured Bacilli bacterium; assembly: GCA_947629465.1. Taxonomy (GTDB): domain Bacteria; phylum Bacillota_I; class Bacilli_A; order RF39; family UBA660; genus SIG200. The sequence goes on from CANRDZ010000014.1 coordinate 13,835, forward strand.
AAATTCTCCATGCATTGGCATAAAATATTTTGGCTTAATTATACGAAGCATCCATTTTAATTCTTCTAATTTAGCATGTCCAGATGTATGAATATCACTAAATTCAGAATTAGTAAAAACTTTAACACCTTTTAAATAAATTTTATTAATAATTCTATTAATACTTTCAGCATTACCAGGGATAGGACTAGATGAAAATATAACAAGATCATCAGGCAATAATGATATTTGCTTATGAGTACCATTTGCAATTCTTGATAGGGCTGCTAAAGGCTCTCCTTGACTACCAGTACATAAAATACAAATTTCACTCCGCTTTAAACTTTTAGCTTGGTTACTATCAATAAATATAGATTTATCAGAAATTAAACCGTTATTTAAAGCAAGTTCAATTGATGTTTCCATACTTCTTCCAAAAGTAATAATCTTTCGATTATATTTTTTACAAGTTTCAACTATATGTTTAATTCTAAAAATATTAGAAGCAAAAGTAGCTATAATGACACGGCCTATATGTCTACCAATGATATCATTAAGAGTTTCATCAACAACTGATTCACTATTAGAAAACCCCGTTGATAAAGCATTAGTTGAATCACTAAGTAAAAGAGTAACACCCTTACTACCTAATTCTGCCATTTTATGAATATCCGCCATTGGTCCAATTGGAGTTAAATCAAATTTGAAATCACCTGTTTCAAAGATAACTCCATTTGGCGTATGCACTACTATAGCATAAGAATCAGGAATAGAGTGGGTTGTATTAACAAATTCAACTTGAAAATGTTTAAAATTAACTTTTAAGTCTTTATCTATAATTTCAATATTTTTATAATTTATTTCTCTTTCTTCTAATTTTTTATCTATTAAATCTTTAGCAATTTTCGGAGCATAAATAATAGGAATATTCACTTGATTAATTAAAAAAGGAATACCTCCAATATGATCTTCATGCCCATGTGTTATAAATAAAGCTTTAATTTTATTTTCATTTTGTTTTAAATATGTTACATCTTGAATAACATAATCAACTCCAAGCAATCCAACCTCTGGAAACATAACACCAGCATCTATAATAATTATTTCATCATCATGAGTGATAACATACATGTTTTTACCGACTTCGCCTAGACCACCTAAAGCAACAATGCTTGTTGCAACATCTTTCATAAATTTCCCTCTTTCTTAAAATAAAAAAAGTTTTTTAACTAGTAATAATTATACTCTAAAATACCCTTAATGTCTATATTTTTTCTTTCAATTTCAAGAAAACATTAATTTTTATCTATAATTTATTTTAAGAAGTTCATAATTAAATCAATCATTATTTCTTTTTCTTTAGGATTTGATTCCGCGATTAAAAGTGTTATAGATGCTAAAGTATTATTATCTATAATTTGATTATCATTTTTATAAAGAATATTATTGACTTGTAAAAAATAAATAAATATTGTCGCAGCAATTCTTTTATTTCCATCTATAAAGGCATGATTTTTAACAGTTAGATAAAGAAGGTTAGCAGCTTTTTCTTCGATACTTGGATAAACATCACTTTTATTAAAAGATTGATAAATATCATTTATAATAGATTTAAAATTATTATCTCTTTCTAAAGCAAATAGATTACTATCATTATGAAATTTTAATTTATTTATAACATTTAAACATTCTTCATAAGTTACTATCTTTTCACATTTTTGTCCTTCAACTTTTTTTAATGTTCTGTGATCATAATCATCTAATAAGTCTAATGCTTTAGAGTATTCATTAATAACATTTAATATTTCTTTGGCATCTTCACCAGTTAACCGATTATTACCTCTACTAGCAATATCTATTAGTTTGACTGTTTTTTCTAAATAATCTAGTCTTTTTTGGTTAACGGCATACCCTTTAATCATATAATCTTTTAGTATTTTGTTTGCCCATCTTCTAAAAATGATACCATTTTGTGATTTAACACGATAGCCAACACTGATAATCATATCTAAATTGTAATATTGAACTTTATAAGTTTTACCATCTTTAGCAGTATGCTCAAAAAATGAGCGTACTAAATTTTCTTCAAGTTCTTTGTCTTTGTAAATATTTTGAATATGTCTCGTAATGGTTTTTCTGTCTTTTCCAAACAATGCCGCCATTTGTTCCTGAGTAAGCCATACAGTTTCATCTTGCATATTAACTTCTAACTTAACATTTTGATTTTCAAATAATATAATTTCATTTTTCATATTATCACTCTCCATTCTTGTAAAACTAAAAACATTATTTTTAAATCAAGAGATTTTCCTCTCTCTACTTATATATATTGCGTTTTATATTTGAATTCCTTTTAAATTAGAAAAAAATTTAAGTTTTTAACAAAAAATTTAAAAAATGTTTTAAATAACATTTTTTTTTGGTATTATTAAATGGGTGATATCAAATGGGTTTATTTGATAAATTAAAAAATTTAGTAAATAAAAAAGAAGAAATAAAAGATGAAGAAGAAAAAGAAATAGTTAAAAACTATGATGAAGGTTTAAAAAAAACAAGAGAAGAATTTGTTTCTAAGTTAAATATTTTAGGTATTAAATATACCAAAGTATCAGAAGAATATTTTGAAGAATTAGAAGAAACGTTAATTATGGCTGATATTGGGGTTAATACCGTAATGAAATTTATGGATAAACTAAGAAAAAGAGTTAAAAATGAAAACATTACGGATACTGCTTATTTAAAAGAAGTAATAGTGGATGAATTACTTATCATCTATGTTGAAGGAGAAAGTTTATCTGATAAAATTAATTTAAGTAGTTCTGGTCCAACAGTTATTTTAATGGTTGGGGTAAATGGAGTGGGTAAAACCACAACCATTGCGAAGCTTGCCTATAAATATATAAATGAAGGCAAAAAAGTAATGATGATTGCTGGTGATACCTTTAGAGCGGGGGCAGTAGCTCAGTTAGAAATTTGGGCAAATAAAACCGGGGCATCCTTTTATGGTGTTGAAAACTCTGACCCAGCTAGTGTTATATATGATGGACTAGTCAAAGCTAAGAAAGAAGATATCGATATAGTTTTAATCGATACCGCTGGAAGATTACAAAATAAAGTTAATTTAATGAAAGAATTAGAGAAGATTAATAAAGTAATTGGTATGCATATAGAAGGAGCTCCTAATGAAACACTACTGGTAATTGATGCTGCCACAGGTCAAAATGGTATAACTCAAGCCAAAGCTTTTAAAGAAATAACTAATATTACAGGAATTGTTCTTACTAAGCTTGATGGAACTGCTAAAGGTGGAATAGTTCTAGCGATTAAAGAAGAAGTTAACTTACCAGTTAAATTTATTGGCTTAGGTGAAAAAATGACAGATTTAAAACCATTTGATATTGAAAATTATATTTATGGTTTATTTAAGGATATGGTATAATGGATAAGTTTTTATATTATAATGAATTATTTTTAGCTTATAAAGATTTAATTAAAGAAAGTCATCGAGAAATTTTTGATTTATATTATGGCGAGAATATGACAATGCAAGAAATTGCTGATTTAAAAAAAGTTTCTAAATCAAGAATAGGGGTCATAATTAAAAGTGTTGAGGAAAAGTTATTTGAATACGAAGATAAATTAAGAATAGTTTTAAAAAATACTTTACTAGAGAATGCTTTAGAATTAAATGATATTAAGGCCATCAAAAAAGAAATTGATAAAGTAATAAATATAGAAAATTATCAAAAAGAGATAGATAGAGAAATAGAAAAATATCATCAAAATGAAGGAGAATAATTATGTTTGAATATATGGGAGATCGGATTAGTAATGCCATTAAAAATATTCGGGGAATGGGTAGGATTACCGAAGAAAATATTAATGATGCAATGAAAGAAATTAGAATGGCTTTACTTGAAGCTGATGTTAATTATAGTGTTGTTAAAGAATTTATTAGTAATGTTAAAGAAAAAGCATTAGGAATGAATGTTGATAAATCGCTTAAACCTGATGAATTATTTATTAAAATAGTTAAAGATGAATTAATTCATCTTCTTGGTGATAATTATGAACCTCTTGATACAAAAGAAAATTTTGAAATCATTATGCTATGTGGTCTACAAGGTAGTGGTAAAACAACAAGTGCAGGTAAATTAGCAAATTTACTTCGAAAAAAATATAACCGAAAACCTCTTTTAATAGCTTGTGATATTTATCGTCCAGCTGCAATTAAGCAATTAAAAGATATAGGGGCATCCTTAAATATTCCTGTTTTTTCTGAAGATAAAAAAAGTGTATTAGAAATTGCTCAAGATGGAATAAATTATGCTAAAGAAAATTCCTTAAATTATGTTATTATTGATACAGCAGGACGTTTACAAATTGATGAAGAATTAATGAATGAATTAAAAAAATTAGAAGAGGAAATAACTTTTAATGAAATTATTTTAGTAATTGATGCTATGATGGGACAAGATGCCATCAATGTTATAACAGGATTTAACGAATTATTAAAATTAACAGGATGTATTTTGACTAAAATGGATGGAGATACTAAAGGTGGAGTAGCTCTTTCTTTAAGACATCTTACAAATGTACCTATTAAGTTTGTCGGTGATAGTGAAAAAATGGATGGCTTATCTGAATTTCACCCAGCTAGAATGGCAGAAAGAATTTTGGATATGGGAGATATATTATCTATAGCTGAAAAAGTTGAAGGTATAGTATCTGAAGAAGAAGCATTAGAACAAGCCAAAAAAATGCGCGAAGGAAAATTTGATTTAGAAGATTTTTTAAAAACATTTAAGCAAATAAAAAAATTAGGTCCATTAGAAAATATTATTAAAATGCTTCCTCAAGCAAGAAGTATGGGTTTAAATAATATTAAAGTCGATCCTAAAGAAATGGCTCATGTAGAAGCTATTATATTATCTATGACCCCATATGAAAGAAAACATCCAGAAATATTAAAAGCTACTAGAAAGCAAAGAATAGCTAAAGGTAGTGGTAGAAGTGTTGAAGAAGTAAATCGTTTATTAAAACAATTTGATATGATGAAAGATATGATGAAAAATTTAAATAATGGTAAAATGAAAATGCCTTTTTAAAAGTTATTATTAAATAATAGCTTTTTTTAGTTGATTGCATAAATTAATTATATAATGTTATAATTTATTAAAGCAATAAAATAGAAAGGTTGTATTTTTATTGTTAGCGCATGGACCTTATATGGTTGACGAGGTTGATAGTTATCGAATAATCAGCGGGTGCTATCACGGATTTTAAGTATATTCGTTAAATATATTAGAAAAAGCAAAATAAAAATTGTAACAAATAATATATAAATACTTAAATTTGAAAGGAAGATTTTTTTGTGTGGAATAGTTGGCTACATAGGTAAAGAAAAAGCTTTACCTAAAGTTTTAAGTGGCCTAAAATTTTTAGAATATCGAGGATATGATTCAGCTGGTGTAGCTTATATATATGATAATGAAATAAAAATAACTAAAGAAGTTGGTAGAATAAATTCATTAGAAAAATTGCTTGATTTAAGTATTCCTTCTAATATAGCAATAGGGCATACAAGATGGGCAACCCATGGTGAAGTGAACATCATTAATTCTCATCCTCATAAAGTAGGTAAATTTACAGTAGTACACAATGGTATTATTGAAAATTATTTAAAAATAAAAGAAAAATTACAAAAAGAAGGAATTATATTTAAATCATCAACTGATACAGAAGTAATTCCTGCTTTACTTGATTATTATTATCAAAAAGAGAATAATATTTTAAAGGCAATAGTTAAAACAATAAATGAATTAGAAGGTAGTTTTGCATTAGGAATCATATGTGATGATGATAAAAACAATTTATATGCAATAAGAAGAGGAAGTCCTTTAATTATAGCACCTTCTAATGATGGTATATTTATAGCTAGTGATATTCCAGCTATTCTTAATTATACTAATAAATATATTCTTTTAAATGAAAATGAAATTGTTAAATTAAGTAAAAATGAATATCAAATATATGATAATAAATTAAATAAAATTATTAAAGAAATAAAAATTTATGAAGGTTCACAAGATGATGCCATGTTAAATGGATATGATCATTATATGTTAAAAGAAATTCATGAAGAAGAAAAAGTATTTTTAGATACATTTAATTATTATGTTGAAAATAATAAATTTAAAGATACAATGCCTAATTTTAAAAAATATCAAAATATTCATATTGTTGCTTGCGGAAGTGCTTATTATGTCGGATGTATTGCTAAATCATTAATTGAAAATTATGCTAATATTCCTGTATATGCCTCCGTTGCATCCGAATATCGTTATCAAAAAAATTTTTATGATCAAAATACATTAGTAATTATTATTAGTCAATCAGGAGAAACAGCAGATTCCCTAGAAGCTTTAAGAAAAGCTAAAAATGATGGTATAGATACATTAGCCATTGTAAATGTTGCTATGTCATCAATTGCAAGAGAAGCCAAATATACTTTATATGTAAAAGCGGGTCCAGAAATAGCTGTAGCTACTACAAAAGCATTTTTAGCTCAAACTACTTTAATAGCATTATTAACAATAAAATTACAAGGTCAAAATGATTTATTAAAAGAATTTATTGGTTTAGAGAAACATATTAGAGAATTATTAAATAGAAATTATCAAGAATATGCTAAAATTATTTCTAAATCAAATAATACATTTTTTATAGGAAGATTAGTTGATTATGCATTATGTTTAGAAGGAAGTTTAAAATTAAAAGAAACATCTTATATTAATAGTGTAGCAATTCAAGCTGGAGAATTAAAACATGGAACAATTTCTCTTATAACAGATAATACATTAGTAATTGGCATATGTACTAAAAAAGATATATCTTCAAAAACAATAAGTAATTTAAAAGAAGTAAAAGCAAGAAAAGCTAATATAATATATATAACTAATGAATTTATTGAAGATAATTTTTATGATCAAATAATTTTATTACCTAAAGTTAATGATATAGTTATGCCTATTTTAACAGTTATACCTCTTCAATTAATTGCCTATGAAGTAGCTAAAATAAGAGGATGTGATATAGATAAACCACGAAATTTAGCAAAATCAGTTACTGTTGAATAAACAAAAATTTGCAAATGATAATAAATTAATATATAATTTAATTGGTGATTTTTATGCAAATTGATTCTGTTAACGAACCACTTATTGCCATAAGGGTTAGTCAATATCCAAAAGATAATTTAAAAGAATTTTTACTTCTTGGAAGAAGTAATGTAGGCAAAAGTAGTTTTATTAATACTTTAATAGAAAGAAAAAACTTTGCAAGAACCTCATCTAAACCTGGTAAGACTCAAACCTTAAACTTTTATTTAGTCAACAATAATTTTTATTTAGTTGATGTTCCTGGTTATGGTTTTGCTAATGTTTCAAAAGATATTCAAAAAAAGTTTGGTTTAATGATAGAAGATTATTTAAAAACAAGAGAAAATTTAAAACATGTATTTTTATTAGTAGATTATCGTCATAAACCTACTGAAGATGATATTTTAATGTATAACTTTTTAAAATATTATAATTTAGATATAACAATTATTGCTACTAAATATGATAAAATAACTAAAAATAATCGTAATAAACAAGATAAATTAATTAAAAATGCTTTTAATCTTACAGATGATGAATCATTTATACCATGGTCTACAATAACTAAAAAAGGTAGAATAGAAGTATTAGAAATTATAAAAAATATTTTAGAAAATGAATAAGGAGTTATATGAATAAGAGGGGATTTACTTTAATTGAACTACTTGCTACAATAACTTTAATGGGTGTAATTATCGCAATTGGGGTACCATCATTTAATAATATTAATCAAAGAATAAAAAATAATATGTTAAATACTAAAATTAATTTTATTACGGAAGCTTCTATATTATATGGTGAAGATAATATAAATGAATTAGAAAATAGTTCAAAAACTTATAATAATTACAAATGTTTAAATATTATAGTAAGTTCTTTAGTTCCAGTATATATAGATAGCGATAATGATAATAAATGTTTAAATAATAATAGTGATTATAAAATAGGTTGTATAATAGATCCAAGTAATAAAAATAATTATTTAGATCAAATGAAAATAATAATTTATTATAAAGATAATAAAGTAAAAGCTATTGTTGATCAAAATAATAATTTAACTTGTAGTTAGGGGGATTATATGAAAAATATTTGTTTAATTGGAAGACCAAATGTAGGTAAAAGTAGTATTTTTAATCGTCTTATAAAAGAGAAAAAATCTATTATATCTGATATTCCAGGAGTAACAAGAGATAGAATATATGGTATAGTAACATATAATAATAAAAAATTTAACTTGATAGATACTGGTGGTATTCATGGTGAAGATGATAATTTTGATAAAGATATAATATTACAAGCTGAACTAGCAATAGATGAAGCAGATACCATTCTTTTTGTTGTTGATGGAAATGAAGAAATAACTGATGCTGATAAAAAAATTAGAAATATGTTAAAAAAATCTAATAAAGAAGTAATTGTATTAGTAAATAAAATAGATAATGATAAAAGATTAAATAATATATATAATTATTATGAATTAGGATTTGAAAAAGTAATTGGATTGTCTGCTGAACATAATATAAATTTTAAAGAATTGTTAGAATTGTTAACTAAAGATATAAATGTTGAAGAAGAAAAAGAAGATGATATATTAAAATTTTGTTTAGTAGGTAGACCAAATGTAGGTAAAAGTTCTCTAATTAATGCTCTTTTAAATGAAGATAGAGTAATAGTTAGTGATTTAGCTGGGACTACTAGAGACGCTATAGATACTAAATTTACATATAATAAAAATGAATATATTGTAATTGATACAGCAGGAATGCGTAAAAAAGGAAGAATTTATGAAAATATTGAAAAATATAGTTTAATGAGGAGTATGAAAGCAATCGATTCTTCTGATGTTTGTGTTTTAGTAATTGATGCCTCAACTGGTATTATAGAACATGATAAACATATTTTATCTTATTGTATAGAAGCAGGTAAGGGAATAGTAATATGTGTAAATAAATGGGATACAATTAATAATCCTAATGAAGCTATAAAAAAATGGAAACAAGAACTAGAAGTATATTTTAAATTTGTACCATATATTAATTTTGTATTTACATCAGCTAAAACAAAAAAAAGATTAAATACATTAATGCCTGAAGTACTTAAAGCTTATGAAAATAATCGTAAAGAATTAAAAACAAGTTTATTAAATGATGTTATTAGTGAAGCTGTATCATTACATGAGCCACCATCATATAAAGGTAAAAGATTAAAAATTTATTTTACCCATCAAACTGCTAGTAAACCGCCTAAAATAACATTTAATGTTAATAATAAAAATTTAGTTCATTTTAGTTATGAAAGATATTTAGAAAATAAAATAAGAGAATCTTTTGATTTAGTTGGTACACCAATAATATTACAATTTAAAAATAAAGATGATGATTAATTTCATCATTTTTTTATGGAAAAAAAGAAAAATAAATATGTAATAGAATATATAACAAATAAAGATAATTTATATTTAACAACATACAAGATTATTAAAGAAAAAATCTCAAATTTATGTATTTGACTATTACTTTGTCAAATATATATTTATTAATTAATCCTTTATATAAACAGTTAAATTAAAAATTGTGAAATTTTTATGAACAATCTTAAATAATTTTATTGACACTCCCAAAAATTTTTTGTAGAATAATCTTGAATTTATCAGTTTTGAAAGAGTAAAATTTTCCAAACCCTTTGTTTATAAGGAATTGAGAGATTTTTTGATTTTTTAAAAGTGAGTACGCAATTTTAATTTTTTGTTTGTTTACAAATTTTTTTAATATTTTTTTCGTTTATTATTTGATAGTCAGTTCTAAAGTCAAAAACTTTGTGTAAATCATCAGTTAAATCGGTTCTAGTATAACTTGGAATATAATCGTTTCCAATTAAATTTAAATTATAATTTTTTAAAGTATCAATAATTTCGGAAACAGTATATTTCTCGTTAAGTTTCTTTTCTAAATATCTGAATATTACTAAAGATAAGAAACAAGTAAGGAAGTGGGCTTTAATTCTATCTTCTCTAGATAAGTAAACAGGTCTTGCTTTAAACTCGCTTTTCATAATTCGGAATGATTCTTCAATTTCCCATCTTCTTTTGTTTATTTTTATTATTTCGGATACATCATCTTCTAAATTAGTACATACTGCATATAAGCCATCATATAAAGCTTCTTCATTAATTTTTTCTTGGTTTAAGATGTAATTGTTGTTTTCAGCAACTTCGCCATCTTTGGTTGTAGGTATAACATCGATAAATCTTTTGGGGTCATTTTCATTGTTACTTTTTATTTTTTGGGGATTTTTTTCTATAATGCTATTTGCTCTTTGAATTTGTTTTTCTCTAATATGTTTTTGATATTCTTGATATTTAGGAGAAAAAGTAATAATTAACCTTTGCTCAATACCATCTTCTTTAATCCATCTTTCTTTGTAGAATATCTTGTCATAATATTTATTAATTAAATCTTCATCATCTCTTAATTTAGAAATATCAAAGGTTTTGTTTATACCTGGTAAATGCCAACCTTTAGATAAATCAAGGGACCAATCTTTTAAAAATTGTTTTAATTTTTTTAAAGATTGAGTAGTAACAAATTTCCGATTATCTTTGTTATTAAATTTACGGTTAGCTATACTAGATAAACCCGCATCAGTACAGACAACAAACATCGGATTATTAAAATCGTTTATGATTTTTTCTTCCAAAGGTTTTAAAGTAACCTGTTCATTTTTACTTCCATCAAAAGTATCAAAAGTTAAAGGAATACCATCACCATCAAGAAATAAACCCATACCTACAATCGGATTAGGTCTATGTTCTTTACTTTTACCATATTTTCGAAAGTCGTCTTCCTCTTCAATTTCAAAATAATAATTAGTACAATCATAAAATAATACTTTATCATTTCTTTTAGAATATTTTAAACTATTTTTATAAAGTTCTGATTGAATATAATCACTTTCTTTAGATAAAACTTCTAAACTTCTTAAAATATCATTATAAGTAAAGTTAGGTTGTTCAAGAAAGTTTTTAGAAGATTCCAAAGTTTTCAGTTTAGAAGAAGGATAAATAATTCTAGAGTATATAAGATTAGATAAAATATTATTTAAGTCATAATGGAATTGATATTTATCTTTTATAGAATTACAAATATTGTTAATACCTAAACCACAATAAATCTTTTGTAAGAACAAATAACCAGCATTAAAAGATTGTTTAGTGTCTTTATCAATTAATTTGCTTTGAGAAAAGTATTTAATGATTTCTCTTTTATTTTCTTTATCTTGTTTAGTAAGTTCTTCAGCATATTTTTTTGCCCATATATACGGATCTTCATCTTTAGCTTTAACTTTGACTTCTTCAAGAGTACCAAGTTTTTCAACTGTTCTAGTTGAATGTTTTTTATCAATATAAGTAGATTCGATAATATAAAACAAAGTAGAAGACTTAGAATTAGTAACTTTTAATCTCATAAAAACATCACTACCTTATAAGAAAATTATATCACGTACCCTTTACGTACTCAATATTAAAATCAAAAATTTGACAAAAAAATAACCATTTTATAATGGTTTCCTCATTTTTTCTCTTTCAAAACTGATAAATTCCCGAG
>CANRDZ010000015.1 GCA_947629465.1 uncultured Bacilli bacterium
CAAAAATTTGACAAAAAAATAACCATTTTATAATGGTTTCCTCATTTTTTCTCTTTCAAAACTGATAAATTCCCGAGCTATCTCGCCATAACCAAAATAACAATAATATGTTAACATAAATAATTAAATATTACAAGCATATTTGACAAAAGTTAAAAATATAGTATAATAATTATGCAATTAATTTGGCAGTAGTTTATGCTGTTATAATGTGTTTTTCAAAAATAATAATAAAGTAATTTAGACTGCCTAAATGAAATTAAGAAGAAAAACTCCCTATAACAAATTAAACTTAAACAAATATTGTAATATATTAAGAAAGGAGATATATAATGGCAAGATATACAGGTCCTATTTATAAAAAATCTAGACGTCTTTCATTCTCTACATTAGAAAATGGTAAAGATTTAGCTCGTCGCCCTTATGCTCCAGGAGCTCATGGTAAAGACCGTAAGAAAAAATCTAGTGAATATGGTGTTCAATTACAAGAAAAACAAAAAGTTAGATTTATGTATGGTTTAACTGAAAAACAATTCCATAAAGTTTTTGACAAAGCTCAAAAAATGCCTGGAATTGCTGGTGAAAATCTACTTATTTTACTTGAATCAAGATTAGATAATTTAGTTTATCGCCTAGGAATGGCAAAAACTCGTCGTGCAGCAAGACAAGTTGTAAATCATGGTCATATTTTAGTAAATGGCAAAAAAGTTGATATACCATCTTATCGAGTTATGCCAGGAGATACAATAAGTGTCAAAGAAAATTCATTAAATCATGCTGCTATTTTAGCTTCTGTTGAAGAAAAAGTTATTGTTCCTGCTTATTTAGAATTTGATGCTAAAAAATTAACAGGTAAATATATTAGAATTCCTGAAAGAAGCGAACTTAATAGTGATATAAATGAACAACTTATTGTTGAATACTATAATAGATAATAATTAATTAGAATCCTTAAAGGATTCTTTTTTTATTAAAAAAAATTCTTATAATTTTATAAGAATTCATTATTTTGAAGGATTTAAAATTAAAATACTCTTTTCTTTCATATCTAACAAATTATTAAAATTAACTAAATCTTCATAATTAATATTTTCATATATATCTTTTATATTATCAATAACATCGCCATAATTTAAAATTTCTGATTGAATAATACTATTTACTGTTTCGACATCTTCATATTCTAAAATTAATGAAGCTAAATTAGCATTTTTAATTCTATTAAAAGTTTTTTTATCTATTAAAAGATTATTTAATTTATTTTCAAATAATTCTAATATTTCATTTTTAAAATTACTATCTATAGTAAACATTATAACTAAATAATCATCAAAAATTTCACACATATAAGACATACTATTAATTAATTCTTTTGATAATAACATATCTTTAAAATCACTTGTATTACCAAAATTTGCTTTTAACAAAATATTTGTATAAAGTTTAATATGTAAATCATCATTTTTTAATATATTTTTAGGTATTTTGATTCCAATTTTTATTTTCTTATTTGTAACATTTAAAGATACTTCGTCATAATTTTTATTAACTTTTTTATTTTCTTTATTTATTATTCTCTCTGGATTTAAAAATTTAACAAAGTTTTTACTATTTTGATTTTCATTTATTGCTTCCATAAGTTCATATGGATTAAAATTACCAGTGACTATTAAAAACATATTTAAAGGATGATAAAAAGTATTAAAAGCTAATTTAATATCATCAATAGTAATTTTTTTTATATCATCTGCATTACCAGTAATAGGATATTTATAATCATAATCATTAAAAATATTATCTAAATGTTTAAAAAGCATAACAGTATAAGGATCATCAATTCCCATATTAGCTTCCTCTATTATAATGCCTTTTTCATTGTTAATTATACTTTTACTAAAAAAATCATTTTGAACAAAATCAAGTAAATGAATAATATTAGGAGTTGGATTTTCACTACCTAAAACTTGATAATTGGTATAATTAAAAGTAGTAAAAGCATTAGTATCACAACCATTTTTAAAATAAAAATCATGAGCAGTTGTATTTTTATCTTCATTAAATTTTACATGTTCTAAAAAATGCGCAACCCCTTTAGGAATATTATATTTCTTATTTCCTATTTTAAAATTATTAAATATTGAACCAAACTTTACTGAAAGAGTACCATAAAAAGTATTAACATCTTTTTTAACCCACATATAAACTTTTAAGCCATTACTACACTCATCATAATAAATAGTTTCATTCAGTCCTTTTAATTTAATTTCCTTCATTATTACCATCCTTACTCTCATTTGATCTTTGAATATAAATAGTATTTAAAACTAAATGTTTACCACACTCTATAATATCATCTTTACTAACATTTTTAATAAGTTTAATTCTGTCATCTATTAAAGGAAGATCATCATAATGATTAAAAAGATAATTATTTAAAATTGAAACCAAATTATCTTTAGACATTTTTAAAGAAAAAATTAAATTCTTTTTAGCATCTTCTAAATCATTTTCTAAAAAATTACCATCAATCATTTCTTTAACACATTTTTTTATTAATTTTTCAGCTACTTTAACATTTTTATTATCTAAAGAAACTTCAATAATTAATAACTCATCATACTTTAAATACAAGCTTTTAACACTGTAACATAAAGAATTCTCTACTCTTAATTTTTGATATAATTTTGAAAGAATTCCTCCAGATGCAAATATATAATTAAAAACATGAAAAGCACTATTTTTATATTCTTTACTTAAACTTTTAATATTATAAATCATAACTAATGTACTTTGAACAAAACTAGTATTTTCTTCTACTAAAAGAGGTTTTTTTCTAATATTATTTGAAACAAGTAATTTAGGCTTATTAAATTTTATAACATGACATTTAAAATTTTCTTTAATTATATTAACAGCTTCATTCATATTTAAATTGCCAATTAAAAAAATATCACAATTTGAATGCATAAATAAATCTTCATAAGTTTTATATAAACTTGAAGTTGTTATATTAGAAAGAGTATTTAAATCACCAATAACACGGTAAGAACTAGGACTATTACTATCCATTTTATTTAAAGCATTAATAATTGCTAATTGTAATGAAGATTCTTTAATACTTTTAATTTCATCTTCCATTCTTCTTTTAACAATATTAAAATTAGTTATATCAAATTCTTTATTTTTAACTCTTGGATTATTAATAATTTTAAAGGGAAAAGATAATACATCTTTAAAATAATTTTTATCATTTATATATTCAGGATTAATAAATTCTAATACAAATGAAATTGTAAATAAATTGCCAACTTTATTAGTTGTTCCAAAAAAAATAGTTTTATATAATTCTTCTAAACGAATTGCAATATCTTTTCTTCTGGTAAAATCTTTAGAGGAATCAGTTAGAATATCACTTAAAAAAGTAAATTCTTGCATTTTCTCTTTTTCTACTTCTCTACTAAAAACAATTTCCATTCTAGCAGTTTTAAATTTATCAGTAGAAATCATATGAATATTGTAAGAGTCACAATTTACTTTATTATACTCCATTAGAAACACCTCAATTTTATTATAACACATTTATAATAATTTATAAGTTTTTCAAAAATTAATTATAATTTTTTATATTGCTTTACAATATAATCGTCAGTCATTCCTGCTATATAGTCAATAACTATTCTTTTATTACTATTTTTTCTATAATCATCACTCATATATTTTAAATAATTTTGATATATTAATGATTTTTTATTACCCTTTTCTAAATCATCAACATATTGATAAAATAATTTATTAAACATATTTTTTATCTTTTCATGTTGTTCTTTAGAATAAGCTTTTATATAGATATTTTCATAATTAAACTTTTTTAATTCTACAATAGCATTATATACATTATCACTTAATTTAATGTAATTTTTATTATAACTATTATTAATTATATCTTTAATTATTGTATTAACAATTTCACTGTTTTTTACTCCTAAAACGTCAGTAATACTTTTGGGAACATCACTCATATTAATAATACCTAAACGATTAGCATCTTCAATATCTTTTCCTAAATAAGCTATCATATCACTAATTCTTACTACACAACCTTCTAAAGTCATTGGCTTTAATTTCTTTAATATTTCTAAATTATTATAAGCTAAATTATATTCTTCTAAAAATTCAGATTTAGTTTTATTTTGAGGACAATATTTTCCTAAAGCAAATTCTCCATTATGACACATTATAGCATCAAGAACGGGAATTGTTATATTCGCCCCATTTCCATAATTCTCAATATTCATTAAAATTCTAACACTTTGAATATTATGATTAAAATACCCTTCTCCATTTTTTAAACTAATTTCATTTAATATTGCTTCTCCTACATGTCCAAAAGGAGTATGACCTAAATCATGTCCTAAAGAAGCGGCTTCAATTAAATCTTCATTTAAATTTAAAGCTCTTCCAATAGTACGAGCTATTTTACTAACAAATTGAACATGAGTCATCCTTCTACTTAAATGATCATTATCACCATGAGTAAAAACTTGAGTTTTATCTAAATATCTTGTATATGATAAAGTATATAATATTCGATCAATATCTCGATAAAAACTAGGTCGAAAATCTTCATCATCTTCTTTTAATCTTATTCCTTTTTCATAAGGACAAGCATATTTACTTAAATTTTTAATTTTCATATTATTTGCTATTTCATCTATATTCATTATCTAACCTCTTCAAAACGATATTTTTGTTATGTCGATAGACAAACCATATTTATTTTATAACCTTTAAAATGTCTATATTTTTTAAATAACTTCTCATCTTACCACCAATTAAATTTTATACCATCAATTTTTCTTTGTAAAGGCTACTAATTATAAAGAAACAAATTATTATTCTAAAAAAATGTAGACAAACTTATGCCTACATTTTTAATTTAAATTTTATTAAGCAACTTCTTCATTGCCTTTTGCTAAAAATTTTTCTTCTAAAACTTCGCTTGCATCATCATCAAGTAGTTCTTTTTCAAGTTCTAATTCGATATCACTATATTGTTTAGCTCCAGTACCAGCTGGAATTAATTTACCTATAATTACATTTTCTTTTAAGCCTTGTAACATATCAACTTTACCACGCATTGCAGCATCAGTTAATACTCTTGTAGTCTCTTGGAATGATGCAGCAGATAAGAATGAATCTGTCTCTAAAGATGATTTAGTAATACCTAACATTATTGGATTACCTTTAGCAGGAACACCACCATTTAAAATTACAGGTTTATTTCCATCAGCAAATTCTCTTAAACTTACTGTTAAACCTTCAACAAATTCGGTATCTCCAGCATCAATTATTCTTACTTTGTTGATCATTCTTTTAACTATTATTTCAATATGCTTATCATTGATATCAACACCTTGTAATTTATAAACATTTTGAATTTCTTTCAATATATATTCTTGAGCAGTTAGAGGATCAGTAACAGCTAATAATTCTTTTGGAGAAATAACTCCTTCAGTAAGTTTATCACCAGCAGATACTTCATCTCCAACAGAAACACGAAGTTTCATATTATAATTTGTAATATGTTCTTTAACACCTGATGCATTTTCAATAACAATTGCATATTTACCACTTTGTTCTTGAATACTTATAACTTTACCTGTAATTTCTGCAATTGTTGCTTTAAATTTTGGTATACGAGCTTCAAATAATTCTTCAACTCTTGGAAGACCTTGAGTAATATCATCTCCACCAGCAACACCACCAGTATGGAATGTACGCATTGTAAGTTGAGTACCAGGTTCACCAATAGATTGAGCAGCCATAATACCAACAGCTTCACCAGTTTCAACTAAATTACCAGTAGCTAAATTTCTACCATAACATTTTTGACATACGCCATTTAATGTTTTACAAGTAAGAACACTTCTTATTTCTACTTTTTTAATACCAGCTTTTTTAATTTTAGCAACAATATTTTCTGTAATCATTTCGCCAGCTTCTAAAATAGTTTCTTTAGTTTCTGGATTAATAATTTTCTTTGATGCATATCGACCTAAAATTCTTTCATCAAGTGATTCAATAACAGAACCATCTTTATCATTAATTAAATCATATACAACAACACCTTGCATAGATCCACAATCATGCTCTTTAACAATAATATCTTGTGCTACATCAACAAGACGTCTTGTTAAATAACCAGAATCGGCAGTACGAAGAGCTGTATCGGCTGAACCTTTTCTAGAACCATGTGTTGACAAGAAGAATTCAGATACAGATAATCCTTCCATAAAACATGAAGTAATTGGAATTTCAACAGTTGTTCCATCTGGTTTTGCCATTAATCCACGCATACCTGCAAGCTGAGTAAAGTTTGAAATTTTACCACGAGCACCACTGTTCATCATCATGAAAATAGGATTTGTAAAGTTATCTTTTGCAATTTCAGCTAAAGCATCTTTAACTTTATCTGTAGCTTCTGACCAAATTTGAATAACACCATTGTATCTTTCAGATTCAGTAATAAGACCTTTTTGATATTGTTTATTAATTTTATCAACACGACTTTTAGCTTCTTTAATAATACCTTCTTTAGCATCACTTCTTACAACATCTGCTGCAGAAACAGTGATACCAGCAATAGTTGAATATTTAAATCCTTGATCTTTTAATTTATCAAGCATAACTGATGTTTCAGTAGTTTTATATCTTTTAAATACTTGAGCAATTATTTGTCCTAAAGTTTTTTGAACAAAAGGACTTACAAGTGGCATAGCCTTAATTGCTTCTTCTAAATTAGTTCCCATTTCAAGGAAATATTTATTTGGAGTAATACCTTCAATATTTTCTTTAGTTCCTTCATTTAAATAAGGAAATGAATCAGCAAGTATTTCATTAAATTTAATTTTACCAACAGTAGTTACAAGATATTTATCTTGTTGTTCTTCCGTAAATAATTTATGTTTAAATGATCTAACTGGTATTGCAATTCTTGTATGAAGATCTATTTCTCTTCTTTCATAAGCCATTAAAGCTTCATTGCAATCTTTATATGCTTTTCCTTCGTTTTTACCACCAGCAACTTCCATAGTTAAGTAACAATTACCTAAAACCATGTCTTGACTTGGCGTAACAATTGGTTTTCCATCTTTAGGATTTAAAATATTATTAGCACCAAGCATTAAAATTCTAGCTTCAGCTTTAGCTTCTTCAGATAAAGGCACATGAACGGCCATTTGATCACCATCGAAGTCAGCATTAAAAGCTGTACAAACTAATGGATGAAGTCTAATTGCTTTACCACCAACAAGTTTAGGTTCAAAAGCTTGAATACCTAAACGGTGTAATGTTGGAGCTCTGTTAAGCATTACAGGATATTCAGTAATAACTTCTTCAACAATATCCCATACAGATTCATCACGAGCTTCAATTAATTTTTTAGCACCTTTAATATTATGAGCTAGTCCTTTTTCAACCAATCCATGAATTACATGCGGTTTAAATAATTCAATAGCCATTTCTTTTGGAAGACCACATTGATACATTTTTAAATTTGGACCTACAACAATAACAGAACGACCTGAATAATCGACTCTTTTACCAAGTAAGTTTTGACGGAATCTACCTTGCTTTCCTTTTAACATACTAGATAGACTCTTTAAAGGCCTATTTGAAGCTGCAGTTATACTTCTGCCTCTTCTTCCATTATCAAATAAAGAATCAACAGCTTCTTGAAGCATTCTCTTTTCATTTTGAACGATTATCGTTGGAGCTCCAAGTTCAAGTAATTTCTTTAATCGATTATTTCTATTAATAATTCTTCTATATAAATCATTTAAATCACTAGTAGCAAATCTTCCACCATCAAGTTGAATCATTGGACGTAACTCTGGTGGAATTACTGGTAATACAGTTAATACCATCCATTCAGGCTTATTACCTGATTCTTGAAAAGCAACAAGAGCATCCAATCTTTTTACTAAACGAATTCTTTTTTGACTAGTAGCGTTTTCAAGTTCTTTACGAACATTTTCTACTTCTTTATCAATATCAACTCGTTTTAATAATTCTTGAATTGCTTCAGCTCCCATACCAACTTTAAAAGTATTACCATATTTTTCATAATAAGCACGATATTCTTTATCAGATAATGTTTGCTTTGCTTCTAGAGGTACATTACCTGGATCAATAACAACGTAACTTACAAAATATAATACTTCTTCCAAATCTCTTGGACTCATATCTAAAACTAAGCCCATTTTAGATGGAACACCTTTAAAGAACCAAATGTGAGAGCAAGGTGCAGCAAGTTCAATATGTCCCATTCTTTCACGTCTAACTTTAGAACGAGTAACTTCTACACCACATCTATCACAAACAACATTTTTATATCTTAATCTTTTATATTTACCACATGAGCATTCAAAATCTTTAGTTGGACCAAAAATCTTTTCGCAGAATAAACCGTCTCTTTCTGGTTTCAAAGTACGATAGTTTATAGTCTCTGGTTTTTTTACTTCTCCATAAGACCAACTACGAATTTTTTCTGGTGAGGCAATACTAATTTTAATTCCTTTAAATTTACTTACATCTATCATTATTCCACCTCAATATCTTCATCTTCTAAAGAATCTGGAAATTCTAAATTATCAAGAGAATCTTCTTCTTCCTCTTCTTCATCGTAATCATTATCATCTATTGGTTCAAAAGGTTCTTCTCCTTCACCATCTTTACTTGGAATTTCTATTTCTTCAATTCTAAATGGTTCATCACTATCATCTTCTTCTTCAAGTTCTTTAAATTCAATAACTTTATCATCATTATCAATAACTTGAACATCTAATCCTAAAGCTTGGAATTCCTTAACTAATACTCTAAATGATTCTGGAACACCAGCTTGATTTACAAGTTTACCTTTTACTAAAGCTTCATATACTTTAACACGACCAACAATATCATCAGCTTTAACTGTCAATATTTCTTGAAGAACATGAGCAGCACCATAAGCATATAATGCCCAAACTTCCATTTCTCCAAAACGTTGACCACCAAATTGAGCTTTACCACCAAGAGGTTGTTGAGTAACTAATGAATAAGGTCCAGTTGCCCGAGCATGTAACTTATCATCAACCATGTGATGAAGTTTTACCATATACATAACTCCAACAGAAATTCTTTGATCAAAAGGTTCACCAGTACGACCATTATATAATACTGTTTTACCATCAGGATCCATACCAGCAGAAGCCATTTCTTCTTGAATATCTTCCCAAGATGCACTATCAAATACTGGCGTTGCATAATGAACACCTAATTTTTTACCAGCCATACCTAAATGTAATTCTAATATTTGACCGATATTCATACGAGATGGAACACCTAATGGATTAAGCATTACATCAACAGGACGACCATCTGGTAAATATGGCATATCTTCTTCTGGTAAAATCAAAGAAATTACACCTTTATTACCATGACGTCCTGACATTTTATCACCAATTTGAATTTTTCTTTTTTGAATAATATAAACTCTAATTACTTTTGATACTCCAGCTGGAAGTTCATCTGAATTTTCTTTTGTATAAACTTTAACATCATGAACTACACCACCAGCACCATGTTCAACACGCAATGATGTATCTCTTACTTCTCTAGTTTTTTCACCAAAAATTGCATGCAACAATTTTTCTTCACTTGTAAGTTCTTGAACACCTTTTGGAGTTACTTTACCAACTAAAATATCTCCTTCTTTTACTTCTGTACCAATTTTAATAATACCATTAGCGTCCAAATTTTTACGAGCATCTTCCCCAACATTAGGAATATCTCTTGTAATTTCTTCAGGGCCTAATTTAGTATCACGACAATCGATATCATAGTGATCTATATGTAGTGATGTATAAACATCATCTTTAACTAATCTTTCATTTAAAATAACAGCATCTTCATAGTTATAACCATTATAAGTCATGAAAGCAACAGTCATATTTTTACCTAAAGCAAGTTCACCTTTTTCAGTAGAAGGTCCATCAGCAATAACTTGTCCTTTAACTACTTTATCACCCTTTTTAACAAGTGGATGATGATTTATAGCACTTGATGCATTACTTCTTTCAAAGTTAGCCAAATGATATGTATCTGTTCCTTCTTTAACTTTTACAACTATTTTTAAACCATCTGCATATTCAACTACACCGTCTGCTTTACATACAACAGTTGAACCAGAATCTCTAGCTGCAATCCATTCTACACCAGTTCCAACAATTGGAGCTTCACTTGTTAAAAGTGGAACAGCTTGACGTTGCATGTTTGAACCCATTAAAGTACGATTAGCATCATCAAATTCTAGGAATGGAATACAACTTGTAGTTATAGATACAACTTGGCTTGGTGCAACGTCAACATAATCAACTAATTCTTTTTTAACCATAACGTTATCACCATTATGACGAACTAAAATTTCATCATCAATAATATTCATCTCATTATCAAGAGCTACAGTTGCTTGACTAATATATAAATCTTGTTCTTCATCAGCAGTCATGTAAACTATTTCATCTATAACTTTACCATTTTCTACTCTTCTATATGGTGTCATAATAAAGCCATATTCATTTATTTTGGCATAACCAGCTAAAGAAGTAATTAAACCAATATTTTGTCCTTCAGGAGACTCAATTGGACAAATTCTTCCATAGTGGCTTGAGTTAACATCACGAACATCCATTCCAGCACGTTCTCTTGATAGACCACCAGGTCCTAAACTAGATAAACGTCTTTTATCAGTAAGTTCAGCAATTGGATTAATTTGATCCATAAATTTAGATAATTGAGATGAACCAAAAAATTCTTTTAAAGCTGCAGTTACAGGTCTGATGTTAATTAAAGTTTTTGGTGTAATATTTTCAACTTCTTGAGTAGTCATCCGTTCACGAATAACTCTTTCCATTCTTGATACACCAGTTCTAAATTGATTTTGAATAAGTTCACCAACTTGACGTACACGTCTATTTCCTAAATTATCTATTTCATCAGTATTACCAATAGAATCATGTAAATTTAAATAATATGAAACAGCGGCATAAATATCAGGAATAGTAAGTCTTTTTTCATCTATAGATGGATCATTACCAATAACTTTAATTACTTTTTGAGGATTTACTTTATCATAAACTAATATTTCTTGAACTTTATTATAATCATCAAGTTCCATATTAGTTAATACTTCTTTAGTATGTCCTTCTTTAAATAATTCTTTTAATCCCTTTAAAACATTTTTATCAATAACAGTACCTTTTTTATAAACAATTTCACTACCATTTTTAATATTTTCAGCTAAAGTACATCCTAAAATTCTTTCACAAACATTTAATTTTTTGTTAAATTTATAACGACCAACTTTAGCTAAATCATAACGGAATCTATCAAAAAATCTTGTTATTAATTGGTTTTTAGCACTATCAAGAGTAGTTGGTTCGCCTGGACGTAATTTCTCATAAATTTCGATTAAAGCTTCATCAGTATTTTTAGTACTATCTTTAGAAATAGTATTTGTTAAATATTCATTTTCACCAAAAACATCAATGATATCTTCATCGCTTGATAAACCAACAGCTCTTAAAAATGTTGTAATTGGAACTTTTCTAGTTCTATCAATTCTAACATAAACTATATTTTTGGCATCAGTTTCAAATTCAAGCCAAGTACCTTTGTTAGGAATTACTTCACCTGAAATAATATGACGACCATTTTTATCTATTTCTCTTTTAAAATAGATTGATGGACTACGAACTAATTGAGAAACAATAACTCTTTCGGCACCATTAATAATAAATGTACCAGCCTCAGTCATTAAAGGCATATCACCAAGGAATATTTCTTGTTCTTTTACTTCCCCAGTTTCATGAATGAATACTCTAGCCTCAACTTTAAGTGGAGCGGCATAGTTTACCATTCTTTCTTTAGCTTCCTTAATAGAATATCTTGGTGATTCAAATGAATAATCGCCAAATTCCAAAGAAATATTACCAGTAAATGATTCCACAGGAAATAAATCATCAAAAACTTCTCGAATACCAGTTTCTAAAAAGTCTTGATAACTTTTCTTTTGAATCTCTAATAAGTCAGCAAGTTCTAGCGTATTTTTTGATTTTGCAAAGCTTCTTCTTTCTCGATAACTCCCAAATTTTAAGGTCTTATAAGCCACGATATCACCCCTATACATAGATTAAAAATTTGAAAAAATATAAATACGTCACCAATTTAAAATTTTATCAGATTGAAATTATAAAGTCAACTAATTTTTGGCAAAAAGTACCCAAAATCCTTTACTTTGAGCTACTTTCTCACATTTACAATTTTTTTCAAGTTCTTCTTTAATACTTTTAGCACCTTTATCCTTGGATATTACAAACCATAATTCCCCATCTTTATTTAATCTTTCTAACCCACCATTTAAAAATTCAATTAATATTTTTTTCCCGGCATGAGTTGGGGGATTAGTAATAATTAAATCATACTTATTATTAATTTTTTCATAAATGTTGCTTTCTACTACTTCAGCATCTACCTTATTTTCTTCTATATTCATTTTACATAAATGAATAGCTCTTTTATTTATATCACTCATATCAACATGAACTTTTAATATCTTACTTAATGTTACTCCTATAAAACCATAACCACAACCTATATCTAATACACTATTTACCTTTTTTTTATTAAACTTTAAAAAAGTTTTAACTAAAAATAAACTAGCATAATCTATTTTATTTTTAGAAAAAACGCCATTATCACTTTTAAACACAAAATTATATGCATCAAAAGAAAAATTTATGCAACGTATTTCACTTTTTAAATTTTCATTATTAGTAAAATAGTGTTCCAATTTTGTTCCCCGTTTCTTTAAGATATATTTTTAGTATATCATATTTTACTTTGACGAACAAGAATAAAATTAATTTTCACATAAAGATAAATCTATTTTTTCATTATTACTTAATAAATAATTCTTATCATTTTGACAAGCTAATAATTTAAATTTATCGTATTTATATAATTTATTTTTATTATAAGATTCATAAGTACCTTTATTAATTAATTCATCAATTTTTATTTTACCATCATCTATTGCATAAGATAATTCATAAATATCTATTCCATAATCTATATAAATATTGTTTATACATTTACTATAATAATTATTC
Organism: uncultured Bacilli bacterium; assembly: GCA_947629465.1. GTDB lineage: Bacteria > Bacillota_I > Bacilli_A > RF39 > UBA660 > SIG200. The sequence continues at coordinate 13,209 of CANRDZ010000015.1, forward strand.
ATATATAAACTATAATCTTCATCACACTTACTTTTTTCTATTACTTCTATTTTATAATTATTATATAAATCATTATCTTCTATTTTAGTATTAACTAAAGTAATTTCATTATTATTATAAGATTTAACTAAACCTACTATAGTTATATAATCATATACTTTATATTTATTTATTATATTATTACTTATATCTACTATTAATTTACTTGAATTATTAAATTCAACATAACCATTAATACTATTATCACTTTTTTTATATTCTTGTAATTCTAAAGTACTGTTTCCATTAATTTTAGATATTTTACCACTAACCTTTATAAAATTATTTTTATATTCATTATAATTTTTTTGAGGTTCATTTAATAATTTATTTATATCTATATTTTCAATTAATTTAGTATCACAAGGAAAATCTTTTTTATAATTATTATCAAATATATAATTATTTTCACATTTATAAACACGATATAAAACACTATTATATATTGACACATTATTATTAATCTTATTTTCTAATACATATATAGGACTTAATTTCAAAGTATATGTTTTTATATAATCTATTGAATATGTAATTATAATAAGTAAAATTGGTAAATATATAATTAAAAATATATTTGTTTTTTTATTTAAAACAAAACAAACATCAAGTAAAATAATTCCTAATCCAATTGCCAATAATTTATAAATACTATAAAAATTAAGCATAAAAGGTATAATTAATAAAATTAAACCAATTATAAAAATTATTATTTTACTTTTTTTCATAACTAATCACTACAATTATTATACTCTAAAATATTTTTGTAAAACAAAAAAGTTAGCTATTAGCCAACTTTATTTACTAAACTTTACTTATTAGTTTAATGCATCTTTTAATTTGCTTCCAGCTTTAAATGATGCAACAGTTTTTGCTGGAATTTTTAATGGTTCTTTAGTTAAAGGATTAATTCCTTCTCTAGCAGCTCTTTTTTTAGCACTAAAAGTACCAAATCCAACAAATGTAACTTTTCCTTCTTTTTTAAGACCAGTAGTAATTCCTTCAAATACAGCATCTACAGCTCTACTAGCTGCAGCTTTAGATATTTCTGCTTTTTCAGCAACCATTTCTACTATTTCTTGTTTAGACATGTTTTTCTTACCTCCTCATTATTTTAAACATAATCTTGATTGGACCTATTGTCCTCACATAATAAGATTATCAAAAAACCATCTTAAAATCAATAAAAAGTTGCTAATAATTAACTTTTTTTAACTGTTTTAGTAAATAAATTCCTATAAAACAATTGCAATTAGATTATTTGAGCCTTTATTTACTATTTTAGTAACCGTGTTAGAAAGTTTAAATCTTGTATTATCTGGCATCATATTTAATTTAGCTTGAATACCTTCTTGAACTATAACTTCTAAACTACGTCCAAATATTTCGCTTTTCCAAATACTTGAAGGATCAGTTTCATAATCTTTCATTAAATAATTGATCAATTCTTTACTTTGAATTTCACTACCAATGATAGGTTCAAATGTAGATTCAACATCAACTTTTAATAAATGAATACTAGATGCAAGAGCCTTTAATTTAACTCCATAACGATTTCCTTGTTTTACTATTTCAGGTGTTTCTAATTTCATGTCTTTAAGAGTTGGATAAACTATACCGTATCCTGTTGTTTTAGCTTGTTTTAAAGCACTTCTAATTAAATCAGTTTCTTCCTTTCCCTCTTTATATGTTGCAAAAATTTTTAAAAGACCAGCCTTTGTAGTAGCAGATTCTCCCATTAAAGCTTTTAAAGTTTGATCATATAACTCATTAGGACTTTCTAATGTTATTGTAATATTTCCAGATGCTGTATCAAGATCACTTATGTAAGATTTTGAAATATAAGGACTATCTTCAAAATGACTAATAATATAATCTACATCTTTAACTTTATTAACGCTTATTACACTTTCTTTAATTTTTTCCAAATAGTGCATTTTAATTTCATTATTCATTGGTAAAACATGTACCCATTCTGGCATATTAACTAAAATATCCATTACTGGAAATTCATATAAAGCACTTTTTAAAATAGACATTATTTCTTTTTCATTCATCGCTTCAACATTAATTGGCATAACGGGAACATCATAACTATCACTTAAACTTCTAGATAATTCCACTGTTTCCGTATTAGTTGGATGAATACTATTTAAAATTACAATAAAAGGCTTACCTATTTCCTTTAATTCACCAACTATTTTTTCTTCAGCTTCAACATAATTATCTCTTTTAATTTCTCCAAAAGAGCCATCAGTAGTTACTACAATTCCAATAGTAGAATGATCTTTAATAACTTTTTGAGTTCCAACTTCGGCGGCTTCTACAAAAGGAACTGCATCGGGAAACCATGGTGTTTTAACCATTCTTGGATTTCCATCTTCATCTTCATACCCATTTGAACCAGGAATAACATATCCAACACAATCAACAAGCTTAACATTAGTTTCAAAATTTTCCACCTTTATTGTAGCACCGTTTGATGGAACAAATTTAGGTTCAGTGGTCATAATCGTTTTGCCTTCAGCACTTTGAGGAATTTCATCTAAACATTTCTTTTTATCAAAATCATCAGTAATATTTGGAACAACTAAATTCTCAATAAATCTTTTAATAAAAGTTGATTTACCAGTTCTTACTGCTCCTACTACCCCTAAATAAATTTCCCCGTTTCCTCTTTTAGCTATAGAAGAAATTATATTTTCTTTTTCCATAACTTCTCTCCTTTTTCTACTTAATGCTATGTAATATTTTTAAACTTTATACCAAAAAAAGAGGACACAATTAAAAAATTGTGTCTTATCTGTCCGTAGAAATAGCATTTTATAATCAATAAAGACTATATCATGCATAATAAGTTTTAAATTTTTTTAGTCTCTTTTAAAAATAATGAAATATATCAAAGAAACTACAAACTATATTCCATGAAAAGACTATAACAAACTTTAAAGAAAATTTCCTTTACCATTTTAGCGTTAATCATAATCAAGACTTACACCTGACATCCCATCATATTTTTGAGATATAGATAATGGAAAGCTGAATACCCTACCAAGACCACCAGTATTAATCTCATATTTTTGAGAATCTTCAAGTGAAACAGTGGTAACAGCATGTTGATATGAACCATAAATATATGTATAATTTTCCGTTGGAGTAATATCGCAATCTATTGAAAATTGTAAAGAACCTAAATTTTTGTTATTTACAACATTCATTGAAATACCAAATCCATCAGAAAATCTTTTAATATTCGTTCCATTCCAAGCATAATCAATACCATAGTATTTACCATCTTCAGAATAAACTTGTTCTCCAGTTTGTGATCCATTTCTAATATCGGCGCCATCAAATAAAAGTCCAATTACATCAAAAGATCTAGTTCCTGGTGTTCCTTTCCAAGTTGCAGTTAAAACAACATAATTCCAATAAGACCCACCTGCTAAAGTTAAGGTTAATTTTTTTTGAAGTGTTTCTATATAACCATCTTTAGTATTTAGTATAGGCATTACTGGATTATTAAATTGTTCTTCTGTTATTTCTTTTTCAGTAGTTAATAACAAATGAGGATTATAAACTGTTTCAATATATCTGGTATCAGTGGTTATATTATTATAGTCTAAACTTTTAAGTTTATTATAATCTTCTAAATCCATAGTCATAATATATTCATGAGTTCTGATTTTCAAAAAATTATTATAATCTTCTTCACTGATTTCTATTCCATTATTATTTACAATAGTTTCAGCCAAAGTATTTAATGGAATAACTATTAACATGCTGATTAATGCTAAAAGTGTAAATTTCACTTTCTTCAAACCCTTTTATCTCCTTTCCAATACCATTTTAAACTTTTTTGTCGATTTTTAGCAACCTATTTTAAAGCGAAAAATTAATTCTCGTTTAACGAGAATTAACTATTATATAAATAATCCAAAATATCCTCATTTAATAATTTCATTGCTGTATCATAATTGTTACATGAACCAGTGGCACAAGATATTATTTTTTCATTTGCTACATCATATAAATAGTTATCTATTTCTGTATTATTTTCATCAAAAATTAAAACTTCTAATGTTAATCTATCAAAATTAAAAACATAACGATAAGATAAATTATTTTTCTCATAACGGTAACTTAATTTATTTGAATCATAATAATACATAATTTCTAAATTTTTGGAATTTTTAATCAAAATATTATCTGAAGTTTCTTTAAAACCATTAGCTAAAAGTAATTCTTTTACTACTCTATTTTCTAATTTTCTACCATTAAAATTAGAAGTATAACCTTCCTCATAAATTTTATTATTAGAAAAATCTATTTTAAATTCTAATTTATCTTCAAAAACTTCAGTTTTATTTTTACTATCAGTTATTATTACTCTTATATATAAATTATCGATATATTTAGTTAAATCATCAATTTTAATATAAGTTTGATAATTAGAAAAATTTACATCTTTTAAACTTGAAGCAGTATAAATAACTTTCTTTTCATCATTTTCTAAAATATAAATATCTACAGAAACATTATCATCTAAACCAATTTCTTTATTCTTAATTTTAATATTATTCAATAAAAATGAATCTTTAATTCTTGTTTCAACATATATACCGTTTACAATAATTACTTGCTTACTTGATGTCCAAACATTATATACTTTAAATTTGTTATATGAATGAGTAAATATCATTGTAATTAATAAAATTAAGGCAAAAATTATTGTTATAGAAAAGGCTATTTTAATTATTTTCGTTTTTCGTCTATTAGTTTCATTAAATTCATCCATTATATCTTTTATTATTTTTTCATCTACATGTTCATCTTCAAGTCTAACTTTTAATAGATTTTGAAAAGAAACTTTAAAAATTGTACTAATTTTATAAATCATATCAATATTAGGTAAATTGATACCAGTTTCCCATTTAGATATAGCTTTATCACTTATTTTTAATCTATCAGCTAATTCTTTTTGTGTTATACCCTTTTCTTCCCTTAATTTATTTATAATTTTTCCAATATTCTTTTCATTCATATGTACCACTTCCATATTTTAATACAAATTATTAAAAAAGGGAAATTATTTCTTTGTTACTTTACATTTTTCTACAAAAAGACAGTTTTGACAATCAGGTTTTTTACTTTTACAAATATATCTTCCAAATAAAACTAATTGATGATGTAATAAAGACCATTTATTTTTAGGAAATATTTTCATTAATTTATTTTCAATAGTTAAAACATCATCATTTTCATTAACTAACCATAATCTTTTTGATACTCTAGCAACATGAGTATCAACTGCAATAGCGGGTACATTAAATAGATTTGCTAAAACAACATTAGTAGTTTTTCTTCCGACCCCTGGAAGAGATTCTAAATAATCTCTATTATTTGGAACTACCCCGTTATAATTTAGAATTAAACTTTTAGCAATTTCTTTTAAATATTGGGCTTTTCTTACATAAGTTCCAACCGGTTTAATTATATTCTCTATTTCTTCATTAGAAGCATTAGCTAAATCATTTAAATCATATTTATCAAATAAGACTTTTGTTACCATATTAACTCTTTTATCTGTTGATTGAGCTGATAATACTGTTGCAATTAAAAGTTCATAATCCTTATTATAATTAAGTTCACATTTAGGATTAGGTATCATTAAATCTAAATTTTTTAATATTTCATCTTTACTTATCATATTCATCTAACCAATTAAAATCAAAAATATTTGTTTCTTCTAATTTTTTATTATTATATGGTTTTTTTAAACCATTCTCAACATCTTCTCTAGTCTTATATCCTTTTTTACTCCATTCATACAAAATAGTATCAATATATCTTATATTAACTGCCCCATTATAAATTGCTTCTTCTAAAGCTCTTAATATAAGACTTTCATCATACATTTTTTCACTCCATGCTTTAATTATTTCTATTTCCATTCCAGCAAGAGGTCTTTTAAATTCACTTTCAAATTTAGTAAATATATCTTCTTTAAGATTCTTTTTAGCATCTTTTTTTTGATTTTCTTCTAATGCATTATAAAATCCTTCTAATGAAATTTTATCATATCTTTTACCTGATTCATTTTTTTCACTTGTTAAAGTTATTATTTTTTTACTAATTAAACTATTAAAAGCAAATAATATATCATTAACTTCTATTTTTAATTTTTTACTTATAACTTCTAAATCAAATATTGGATCATCAGCATTATCAAAATAAAGTAATAATAAAAATTCAACTAAAGATAAATTTAAAATATAAGCTTCTTTAATAAAATTAGCATCAACAACATATTTTTTATTATTACTCATATAATCCTCCTTATGAAATTAATTTCAAATACTTTTTTATTTCTTTATTATTATTATTTAATTTTCCATCTAAAATTAAATTAATAATATTTTTTTTATAAACATTTAATTTTACTGGCTCAATTTTAGTTATTTCTAATATTTCTTTAGCAGTAATTTGTAAATCTTTTTCATTATTAATTGGTAATTTTTTAGCCATCTTATTTACTATTTTTTTATCTATTTGCAATATTTCAGCTGCAACTAAAGCATTATATAATCCATATTTATATAAAACTTTATTATTAATTACTCCTCCATTTATTATTTCTTTAATGTTTATTATATTTCTAATTTCTTGCTTTGTAAATCCATAATTTTTATTAATTTTAAGTTGAGCCCACATTCCTGAAATATCATTAACATAGACTATTTCATCAAAATCAATTTGCAAAACTTCTAATATTTTTAACTCTTTTAATAAGTTTAATCCTACCAAATAATTTTTGTTTAAAAAAATTTTAGTTAATTCTTCTTTTATTCTAATATCTGATAAATTACTTACCAATTGATAATTTTCTTTTATATTATTATAAAGTTCTTTATCAAGATGAAAATTTAAAACTGTAGCAAAACGAATAGCTCGTAAAATTCTTAAAGGATCATCATTTAATCTTTTTTTAATATTACCAAGCATTTTAATAACATGATTATTTAAATCATTAACTCCATTAGTTAAATCTATTACTTTTTCATTAGAATCCATACAAATTGAATTAATAGTAAAATCTCTTCTTAAAATATCTTCTTCTAAACTATTAATATATTCTATTTTAACTGGTTTCCTTTTTTCATATTTTAATTCTTTTCTATACGTTGTTATATCTATATTATAATTTTTTATTTTTAAATTAAAACCACCATAATTATTTAAATTGTTATTATTAGGAAATATTTTATGTAAATCTTTTGGTAAAGCATTAGTACAAATATCAACATCTAAAGATTTGATACCTAATAAATAATCTCTTACATAGCCTCCAACTAAATAAGCTTCATATCCTGAATTAATAATTTTATTTAAAACTTTCTTAATAATAACATCCATAGATTCTCCTTATTTTTGACATTGATCACAAAAGTATGTACTTCTGCCACCAACCTTAATTTTTTTTATTTTATTTCCACACTTTTCACAAGGCATATTTTCTCTTTTATGAACTTTTAAATAATTTTGATATTGTCCTTTAACTCCTAAACTAGATGTATAACTCCTAATAGTTGTACCTCCCATTTCTATTGCTTTAGAAATAATTTTTTGACTATTTATTATAATGTTTTGACATTCTTCTAAAGTTAACTCTTTTGCTTCTTTTAAAGGATTTATTTTAGAAGCAAATAAAACTTCATCAGCATAAATATTACCTAAACCACTAATAATTTCTTGATCAAGTAAACTTGTTTTAATAGGAATTCTTTTATTTTTAAATTTATCAAATAAATATTCTTTAGTTAAAGTTTCATCAAAAGGTTCTTTTCCTTGTTTTTGAATTTCTATTGTATTTGGTAAATCTTCTTTTTTGATTAATTTCATTCGTCCAAATTTTCTTGTATCATGATATCTTAAATCAGTATTGTCATTAAAACTAATTATAATATGTTCATGTTTTATAATTGGATCATTACTGTTTTTAATAAAATATTTACCTTCCATTCTTAAATGGCTTAAAAGATAATGATCTTTAAGTTCAAAAATTAACCATTTACCTTTTCTTTTTATATCAATAAATTCATTATTTATTAAAATTTTTTTAAATTCATCTAAATCACTTTCAATTATTTTAGAATAAATTATTTCAACACTTTTTATTTTTTTATTTAATATTTTTTCTTTTAATATATTTTTAACTGTCTCAACTTCCGCTAGTTCTGGCATTATCATCACCTAATTAAATTTTAACACAAGCGAAAATGTATTGCAAAAATAATTATTATTAACCCTCTATATATTATATGATTTTTTAATTATTAAAATCAAAATAACTAGTTTTTAAAACTAGTTATTTTGCATCATACCAATTTTTACCAATATTAATATCAATTTTTAAAGGTACATTTAATTTAACTACACCTTCCATTGCTTTATGTAATATTTCTTTCAATTTTTCTATTTCATTATTTTTAGCATCAATAATTATTTCATCATGAATTTGCAAAATCATTTTACTTTCTAAATTATTATTTTTAATTTGTTTGTAAACTTCAATCATAGCAAGTTTCATTATATCTGCACTAGATCCTTGAATAGGGGTATTTAATGCCATTCTTTCACCCATCGATCTTATTTTAAAAGAAGTATCTTTCAATTCATTTATTTTTCTAATTCTTCCAAATAATGTTTTAACTTCTCCCTTTTCATAAGCTTCTTTTATTATATTTGTCATATAATTTTTAACTCCAGGATAAAATTTATAATATTTTTCAATAAAATCATTAGCTTCTTTTCTTGAAATATTTAAATTTTCTCCTAAACCAAAACCACTTATTCCATAAACTATCCCAAAAATAACAGCTTTAGCCATTGTACGCATATGTTTAGTAACTTCACTTGTTGCTACTCCATTAATATCAGCGGCCACTTTAGTATGAATATCTTCTCCATTATTAAAAGCATCAATCAATTCTTTAGCATTAGAAATATGAGCTAGCATTCTTAATTCAATTTGGGAATAATCAGCACTTAAAATTACATCATTTTCAGGAACAAATGCTCTTCTTATTTGTTTACCATATTCTTCTCTTGCCGGTATATTTTGTAAATTTGGCTCCATTGATGAAAGACGTCCTGTCCTTGTTAAAGTTTGATTAAAAATAGTATGAATTTTACCATCTAGAGCAACAAATGTAGGTAAACCATCAATATAAGTATTAAGTAATTTTGTTAAATTTCGATACTCTAAAACTTTATTAATTATTGGATGTTTATCTGAATATTTTTGAAGTGTTTTAACATCAGTTTTATAACCCCGATGAGTTTTTCCTACCTTTCCTAAAGCTAACTTTTCCCATAAAACAACCCCTAATTGTTGAGGACTAGCAATATTAAATACTTCACCACTCATTTCATATATTTCATTAGATATTTCACTTATTTTATCTACTATTTCTTTTTTCATATCTAAAAGAGGATTTATATCAAATTTAAAACCATTTATTTCCATATCAGCAAGAACATAAATTAAAGGCATTTCAATATCATTTAAAATATTAACTTGACCATCATTTATAATTTTATCTTGAAAATCTTTATAATTTTCAAAAATAAATTTACTTTTTAAAGTTATAATATTTTCTTTATCGTTAAAATCATTTTTCTTAAATTCATCATATGTAATAATTTCTTCACCTAAAGAATACATCAATTTTACTATATCTTCACTTGAATCATAATCTTCTAAATAAGATGCAATCATTAAATCAAAATTACAATTAATATCTTCTCTTAAAACAACTAAACTTTTCTTTAAATCATAAGTAATTACTTTTTTATCTTTTAATAATTTTATTGCCTCTTTAACTAATTCTTCTTTTATATAATAAGTATTATTTTTATCTGTAATAGCCATCCCTACAATTTTAGATTTATGATAATTTATATTATCAACTTCTAAATAAAAAGCAACTTCATCATCTAAAACAAGATCATTTAAATTAGAAAGTACCACATATTTATTTTCTTTCGTTTTTGAATTATTTACAATAATATTTTTAAGCATTGAATAAAATTCTAATTCTTCATATATAGATTTTAATTTTAAAATATCGGGTCCTTTATATAAAAATTCTTCAAAATCAACATTAATTGGTACTTCTCTATAGATAGTAGCTATTTCATAACTCATATAAGCACTATCTTTTCCTAAAATTAATTTTTCTTTTACTTTACCTTTAATTTCATCAATATGTTCATAAATACTATCTAATGAATGATATTCTTGCAATAATTTTAAAGCTGTTTTTTCCCCAATTCCTTTTACTCCTGGAATATTATCAGAAGCATCTCCCATTAAAGCTTTTAAGTCAATAATTTTAATTGGTTCAATTCCATAATCAGCTTTAAAAGTTTCTTCATTATATTTTATAAAGCCAGTTTGTTTTAATAATTTTACTTCAGTTTCATAACTTATTAATTGAAGTAAATCTTTATCACTAGATACTATTAATGAATAATAATCATCATCACTTTCTGCTTTTTTAGCAAATGTTCCAATAATATCATCAGCTTCATAAGGAGCAAGTTCTAAATATTTAATTCCCATAGCATCCAAAATTTTTCTTGCCATTGGCATTTGCATTTTTAAATCTTCCGGAGTTGCATTTCTTCCTTCCTTATAAAAAGCAAATTTTTCTTTTCTAAAATTTTTACCTATATCAAAAGCAACCATCATATAAACAGGTTCTTCTTCGGCAATTATTTTATTAATCATTCCCACAAAGCCATATAAAGCATTTGTAGGAAATCCTTTACTATTTCGCATAATTGCTCCCGAATAAGCCGTTGCAAAATATGAACGAAATAACAAATTATTACCATCAACCAATACTACTTTTTTCATATATCCACCTACAAATATTATATCTAAAAAATCGTTGTTTTTAAAGAAAATTTATTTTCTTTTTAATTTAAATTTTTTTATTTCATATATTTTATTAGGTGATTTATAACTATGTTTTTAAACTTAATTAATATAATTAAAAGTATGATTTTTTTTACTGGAAGTTATGGAAATAATGTTTTTCCCCCTCCCCTTTCTAGTGAAGATGAAGAAAAATATGTAAATGCAATGTTAAATGGTGATAAAGATGCAAGAAATATTTTAATCGAACATAACTTACGATTAGTAGCTCATATTGTAAAAAAATTTGATTCAAAAACTAGCGATACTGATGATTTAATAAGTATAGGTACAATTGGACTAATAAAAGGTATAGATACCTATAAAAAAACACCTAAAGTTAAAATAACTACTTATGCAGCTAGATGTATTCAAAATGAAATATTAATGTACTATCGAACTAATAAAAAAACTCAATCAACAATTTCGCTTAATGATTCAATTGGTTATGATAAAGAAGGTAATGAAATTAATTTAGTTGATATGTTAGAAGATAAAAAAGAAGATATTTTAGATACAATTCAAATTAAAGATAATATTTTTCTTTTAAATAAATATATGCAAAAACTTAATAAACGTGAAAAAGAAATTATTATAAAAAGATATGGTCTAAATAATGAACGAGAATTAACCCAAAAAGAAATTGCTGATTATTTAGGAATATCTAGAAGCTATGTTTCTAGAATAGAAAAAAGAGCTTTAACAAAAATTTTAAGAGAATTTTTAAGAAATAAAAAAGATTTATCTTAATTTTTTTTTGTTATTTTTTTTAAATGCCGTCCCCAATTTCGAACTCAAAGAGTTCGAAATTGTTAATAAAGCAAAGATGAAAAAGAAAATCGTAATTGGCATCTTGATGTTATTTGCTTGTTTTGCCTTAACTGGTTGTGGTTGCTCTAAAAG
>CANRDZ010000016.1 GCA_947629465.1 uncultured Bacilli bacterium
AATTGGTATTGTGAGATTGAAAATATAATAATAACTATTAACTCATATAGCTATACAATTATAACAGCACATACTATCCGCTAAATTACAATTTGTATGAATAAGATTATCAAGTAAAATTTTAGGTAGCAAATTTAAAATAAATAAAATTTTTTTTAATTTATTTTGATTAAAAAAGGCAAAAATCGTTTGTTTTTAAATAAAAAAATGTTAGTAAGATATCTTATTAAATTTGAAAATTACTTATGATATGAAATAATTAAAAAAACAATAAATTGCATAAATGTTGTGCAAAATATGTCAAAAAAAGAGCGAAAATGCACAATATTATTAAAATATTGTGCATTTTTAAAAGTAAATTATATAGTTGGAAAATCTATTTTAAGCACGAACTATTTTTCTAACAGAATAATTAGGATATTTTGCTGTAAATCTAGCTAATGCTATTGCTTCACTAGTAGCGCGAACAGGCGTTGAACCATGATCATGATAAACAATCCAAGTTATAGCATTTCCTTCGTATGATGTAAATCCATCCATTTTATCACCTCCTATAGTACAATTTTATTTATATATAACAGAAAAATAATATTGCAATAATTATTATAATAATTACAATTTTAACTAAATTACTTGATTTAATATTAGATGATTTAGTATTTATTTCTTCTGTATCTGCTTTTTCAGTTTTCAGTTTTAAAATTGGATATCCAAATATATGTAGAGCCATTTCTATTGTTGTAAGAAGATTTAACTGCATTCTATATATTTTACTAAAAACTTTATCTTATATATCAAAATTAAAGTTTTTATCTTTTTTTCATTATATTGCTCACCCTATTAATATAATATCATATAACTATATTAATATCTAGATTTTATATAAGTTTATTTATATTCAATATTATTTTATTTAAATTCAATACATCTTAATAATATTTTTTAGATGAATAAATTTTTAGACGATATTTTAGACGACAAAAATCTTGACTAAAAAGAAAAAGATATTTATATAAATGATATAACATTATTTTTATATTTGGCAACACACAAAAAAATTTCATTATCCAATAAGTTTGAAATTCTAACTGATAGTAAGAATCCTAGACATTGGAATGTCTTAAAAGGGCGATTAAAAGAGGAAGGAAATGAGTCGATCACAATTTGTGACCGACTGAAATTAAAAGCTCAAGATGGTTAATATCGTTTAACAGATGTAGTTGATATTAAAGATATGTTTAGAATAATTGAATCAATTCCAAGTAAAAATGCCGAACCTATAAAAGAGTGGCTAGCAAAATTAGGTAGTGAAAGAATTGATGAGGTATTTGATCCATCTATTGCTGCCCAAAGATCTATTGATTTATATAGAGCAAAAGGCTATGAAGAAAAATGGATTACTAAAAGAATACAAATTGTTCAAGATAGAAAAGAACTTACTGATGTATGAATGGAAAATGGTATTACCGAAAGCAAAGAATTTGCTATATTAACTAATGAAATTTATAAAATTTGGTCAGGAATGACTGCTAAAGAATATAAAGAATATAAAGGACTACGTAAAGAATCACTTCGAGATAACACGGATAATATATTAAACTTTTAAGTAAAAAAAATCGTTTATTTATAAAGCATAATATAGAATAAATAATAATTGAGTATAAAATTTATTTATGATATATTAATAAAAAGGATGATTAAATATGCAAGAATATTTTGATAAAGCAATAGAACTTGCTAAATTAGGAGTTAAAAATTTAGAAGGTGGTCCTTTTGGAGCAGTTGTTGTTAAAGATAATAAAATAATTGGTTATGGAAATAATAAAGTTTTAAAAGAAAAAGATCCAACGGCACATGCTGAAATAATTGCTATTCGTGATGCATGTAAAAGATTAAATACTCATGATTTAACTGATTGTGTTATTTATTCTATCTTTTATCCACCTATGCCTTAATTATATTTATTATTTGGTTTTGTAAGATATGTGAATTTAGTAATAATGCTATAAAGAAATCTAAACCATATGCGTTTTATAAAAATCACGATCTTTTAATAACAAAATATAGTCTAGCCTTTGCTACTTTGCTTCATTTTGTTTATGGTATTTTTAAATTAGGTACAGGTATTTATTATATGTCATGGTGGTTTATTACTTTTGCAGTTTATTATTTAATATTATGTTTAATGAAATTATCTATTGTGAAAGATATAAAAAATGAAGTAGGAAAAAATTTAAAAAATGAATATAAAAAATTAAGATCAACTGGTATAATTTTATTATTTCTAAATTTAATATTAACTGGTATGATTGTTCTAATAATTAAACAAAATCAAGAAATAACTTATGCAGGATTTATTATTTATATAATTGCTATATATGATTTTTATCTAATAATAAATGCAATCATAAATGTAATTAAGTATCGCAAAAATCATAGTCCCCTTTTAGCATCAAGTAAATGTATTAACTTAACGGTTGCTATGATTTCTATGATTTCTTTGGAAGTTGCTATGGTTTCAGAATTTGGAACAAATGATAGTGAATTTAAAATGATAATGACTAGCATAATGGGATTTGTTGTGTGCTTTATAAATACAATTATGTCTATATATATGATAATAAGATCTAATAAAAAATTAAAAAATAATCTATTTTAATTGACTTAAAAAGTCTGTGTTTAAAATATGAATTTATTTTATAATTGTCATGATATAATATTTAAAGAGGAATTGCAATGAAAAAAATATATTATATAAGACAAATATTAGTATCAATAATGGTAATTTTAATATTAACATGGGCTTTTATAAAAAATCAAATTATTAGTAAAATAATTATTAGTCCATTTTTAATATGTTCTATTTCCGTATTAGGTGAAAATTTATTTTTAATTTTAAATAAAGAAAAAATAGCTAATATTTTTAAAAAAATTTTTAATATCAGTTTTTTTGTTTATATTTATGGCTTTTTAGCTTATGCAACTTATTATGTAATAGTGAATAAAAGTTATTCTCTTTTTATAATAATAGGAATATTTTTTATAGGTTCTACTTGTTTTTTCAAAAAAACATTTTTTAATAAGAAATAGAATTTATTCTAAAACAATTATAATTAGAAAGATGTAAAATAATGTAAAAAAATTAATAAATTAGAATTTACCTCTTGCGTTTCGGGGGGGGGTCTTATAATAAAAATATAAGATTGGAAAGAAAGTATGAAACGTAAAGAAAATGTAAAAGATGATAAGCAAAAAAATATAAGGAAAGCAATTTTCCCTTTAATTGTAGCAGTTTCAACACTTCTTGTTTTTGTAATTGGAGCTACATATGCTTATTTTGGTGTAGGTATAACAGGAAATAACATTGTTACAACTATAACAGGAAGTACGCCCAAGCAAACAGTAATTGCTTTGCAAAGTAAAAGTAATCAGTTATCAATAAGTTTAACGGCTGAACAAATGTCACCAACCGTATCTAGTTCAGCTGATAAAAAATACTTTGCAGATGTTAATGGTACAGTATCAGACAATAGTCCAGGTCCTGTTATTGCTGCAATAACAATTACAGGTGATACAGCGAATACCTATACTTGTACATATAAATATAATATTAAAGCCACAGCAGATGGTATTATTTCAACTTATAAGAATCACTATGGTTTTGGAGGAATACGTTTGTGGTTAACTGGTATGACTACTGGCTCTTGGGATATAACTGAACAAAAATATGTAACTGCACTTCTTGGCACTGGATTAGAAATAACTGGAAGTATGACTATAGGTGGTTCTACGAAAACTAGAAATCTTCAAATTACCTTCCGTATTGACAATTTGAAAGATAAAGACCAAACATTTATGGCTGGTAAATCCGAAACACTAACAATAACTACAACTTTAACTAGCTGTACTTTACAAACTAGTTAATTATTAAGAAAAAGATTAAAGCAACTGAAGAAGTTGTTTTTTTATGAGAAAATATAAAAATTGTAACTTAGTTGTAACTTAACAAGTAATATAATTACTTATGAAAGGAGAATTTTTAATATGGAGATATTAAAAGTTGAAAATTTAACAAAAATTTATGGAAAAGGAACAACTAAAGTTATTGCCCTAGATAATGTATCATTCTCGGTTGAAAAAGGAGAATTTGTTGCTATAGTTGGAGCATCAGGAAGTGGAAAATCTACTCTTTTGCATTTAATTGGTGGGGTAGATCGACCTACATCAGGTAAAGTTTTTATTGATGGTAAAAATATTTATGATTTTGATGATGATAAACTTGCTATATTTAGAAGAAGACAAATAGGTTTAATATATCAATTTTATAATTTAATTCCCATTTTAAATGTTGAAGAAAATATTACCTTACCACTTTCATTAGATAATCGTGAAATTAATAAAGAAACTTTAAATAATTTATTAAACCTTTTGGGATTAGAAAACAGAAAAAATCATCTTCCTAATGAATTATCAGGAGGTCAACAGCAAAGGACAAGTATAGGTCGTGCTTTAATTACTAATCCAGCGTTAATACTTGCCGATGAACCAACAGGAAATTTAGATTCTAAAGCTAGTGATGAAATAGTTTCTTTACTCAAAAAATCAAATAAAGAGTTAAAGCAAACAATAATTATGATTACTCATAATATGGAAATAGCCAAATTTGCTGATCGAATAATTAAAATAGAAGATGGCAAAATTATTTCGGAGGTAAATCGTGAACTTACTTAATAAATTAACGATTAAGAATTTAAAATTAAATAAAAAAAGAACTATAGTCACTATTATTGGAATAATTTTATCAGTTGCTCTTATAACAGCAGTGGCGTCTATTTTTGCAAGCGGTATAAAATCATTAATCAGTTTTGAAACTTATGAAAAAGGCAATTTTCATGTTGCTTATTATAATGTTCTTATAAAAGATTTAGATATTTTTAAAAAAAATCGAGAGATAGAAAATATTAATTTAGTTAAAAACATTGGTTATGCTAAAATCAATTCTAAAAACGAAGATAAACCCTATGCATTTATTAAATCTTTTACTAAAAGTTCTCTTCAAAATTTATCTGTTAAATTAATTGAAGGAAGATTGCCAAATAACGAAGATGAAATAGTTATTCCAAGTCATTTGAAAACAAATGGTAGACTAGAGCTTAAAGTTGGTAGTGAAATTACTTTAGATATTGGAACACGTATTGATATAGATAATGAAGTTTTAACTCAATCTAATCCTTTTCAACAAAATGGAAATGAAAATATAATAAATACAACTTCTAAAACTTATAAAATAGTTGGTATTATAGAAAGACCAGCGACCAATATTGAAAGTTATACTGCTCCAGGATATACATTTATTACTTTTACTAAAGATGAATTTGAATCAGGATATGTTGACATCTACGCTAGATACACTAAAGATGGTTTAAAAAATGCTTATAATCTTACGGCAAATATTTTAGGAGTAGATGAAGACTTATTTACAAAATACTATAATGGTACAGCAAAACATGAAGAAATGGAAAAATATATTAATGAAGAAATTCCAAAGAAAAAGTATGATATTGACATAAATACTTATTTAATTGATTTAGAAACTAATCCTATAAAATCAAGTGGTGTTGGGAGTTTAACAGTAGTAGTTGAAATTGTAATAGGCATTATTATATTTACATCAGTATTTTGTATAAAAAATAGTTTTGATATTTCTATTACGGAAAAAATTAAACAATATGGGATGTTAAAAAGTATTGGTGCAACCAAAAAACAAATAAAGAAAAATGTTTTTTATGAAGCAACTATTCTTGGTATTATAGGAATACCTTTAGGAATATTTTTTGGCCTTATTGCCTCTTATATTTTAATCATTGTAAGTAATTATTTTTTGAAAGATAGTTTAGCAATAGGTCTCAATTTAAAATATTCATTTTCTCTAATTTCCATTATTATAGCGGTTATTTTAGGAATAATAACAATTTATTTTTCAGCTTTTAAAAGTGCTAGAAGAGCATCAAAAATTTCCCCTATCGATTCAATTAGAAATAGTGCTAATATAAAAATAAATTCTAAAAAAATTAAATCCCCAAAATATATTAAAAAGATATTTGGAATGGGTGGAGAAATATCTTATAAAAATTTAAAGAGAAATAAGAAAAAATATCGAACAACAGTGGTTTCTATTGCAGTTTCAGTATTAGTTTTTATTGCTTTATCTAGTTTTATGAGTATGGCATTTAATGAAGTAAAAAATGAATTAAAAATTTCTGAATATAATATTTCCCTATCATCTACCAGCATTTTTAACAATGAAATTTTTAATAAATATATTGAAACAACTAAATTAGATAATATTGAAAATTTTACAATATTAAGACAAACTGGTTTTAGTTATACAAATAACAAATTAAATCCTGAATATATTAATTTTTTACATTTAAACGTTGATAATGATAATAATAGCCATTTTATTAATATATATGCTTTAGGAGATGAACAATATAAAAAATATATAAAAAAATTAGGATTAGATTATAATGAAATTAGTAATAAAGGTATATTAATGGATTATTTAACTGTTAGTTATCAAGAAATAGATAATAATAAAAATACAGTTTCTAAAAAAATTTCTAAAACATTAAGATATACTGATTTTAAAAAAGGTGATATTTTATCAGGAACTTTAGAAAATAATAATGAATTTCAAATTGAAATTGGCACAATTACTGATAAAAAACCATTTGGACTAAATAATTTTCAAAATACTTATATAGTAGTAAGTGAAGATTTATATAATAAAATATTAAATAATAATGACACTTTAAATATATTATATAAATCTAGTAATGCTTCAAAATTACAAGATAATATTGAAGAATTATTAAAAAATGAAAATTATAATTTAGTTAATATAGAAGAAAATGTTAAAATAATGAATAATTTATTTACTTTAATAGGTATATTTCTTTATGGATTTATAATAGTAATATCTTTAATAGGAATAACAAATATTTTTAATACGATAACTACCAATATGGAATTAAGACGTCAAGAATTTGCCATGTTAAAATCGATTGGAATGACCTCAAAAGAATTTAATAAAATGATTAGATTAGAATCATTCTTTATGGGTATGAAATCATTATTCTTTGGAATTCCTTTTGGATTATTATTATCTTATCTTATTTATTATTTCTTAAAAGAATCATCTGGAATGCCTTATAAAATACCTTTACTTGCAATTATAATCTCATTTGTAGTGGTATTTGTACTTATTTCTTTAATAATGAAGTATTCCATGAATAAAATAAATAAACAAAATACAATCGAAACAATTAGAAATGAAAATATTTAAGGGACTAAAGTCCCTTTTAAAGTATGTTATAATTATAGATAAGGAGCAAATAATATGAATATTTTATTAGTAGAGGATAATATATCAATTATTAAAGGACTTGTTTATTATTTTAAAAAAAATAATCTTTGCTTAATAAGTAAAACAAATATAAAAGAAACCAAAGAATATTTAGATAATAATAAAGATATAAGTTTAATTATATTAGATATAACTTTACCAGATGGAAATGGTTTTAATTTATATGAAGAAGTTATTAAAGATTTAAATATACCCACTATATTTTTGACTGCTAAAGATGAAGAAGAAGATATAGTTAAAGGCTTAAATATTGGGGCTGAAGATTATATAACTAAACCTTTTAGTACAAAAGAACTATTAGCAAGAGTAAATAAAGTATTATTACGTTTGGAAAAAAAGAGTTTGATTAAAGTTAAAGATATAACATTTAATTTAGATAAAGCAGTATTAAAAAAAAATGAAAAGCAAATCGAACTAACTGCGTTAGAATTAAAATTAGTTAATTTACTTTTTAATAATTTTGGAAAAGTTGTAAGTAGAAATGTCATTCTAGATAAAATATGGGAATGGACAGGTAATTATGTTGATGATCATACAATTACAGTATATTTTAAAAGAATAAGAGAAAAAATAGGAACAGATATAATAAAAACCGTAAAAGGTATAGGATATAGAATAGATGAAGAGTAAAGTTGAATTAAAAAAATATTTATTTAAAATTTTAATTGTTTCAATTTGTTTAATAATAATCTTTTTTATAATAAATATTTATGAATATCATGTTTATACCAAAAACTTTAATAATAAAATTAATAATATTGTTGAGATTTTACAAATTAAATATCCCAATTTAAGTGAAAAAGAAATTATTGAAATATTAAATAGTAAAGATGTTCCTAATTCAAATACTTTAAAAAAATATGGTATTGGTTTAATAAATAAATCAATAGTAATAGAAAATGAAAAAAAATATCATGAATTTTTATTTTTAAATATATTTTTATTTATATTAAGTATTTCAATATTAATTATTTTATTCATAATTTATTTAAAAAAAAGAGAAAAAGATATTTTAGATATCACTAATTATATTACAGAAATAAATAATAAAAATTACAGTTTAAAAATTGATTCAAATACTGAAGATGAACTATCAATATTAAAAAATGAAATATATAAAACTACGGTAATGTTAAAAGAAATAGCAGAAATTTCTAAAAAAGATAAACTTAATTTAAAATCATCTTTAGAAGATATATCTCATCAATTAAAAACACCTTTAACAAGTATTTTAGTTATGTTAGATAATTTAATTGATGATCCTCTTATGTCTCAAAATACAAGAGAAGATTTTATAAAAGATATAAAAAGAAATGTTATAAATATTAATTTTTTAGTTCAATCTATTTTAAAATTATCAAAATTTGATTCAAATACAATTAATTTTACAAAAGAAAAATATTTTATTAAAGATATTTTAAAAGAAGCAAGCAAAAATGTATCAACTTTATGTGATTTAAAAAATATTAAATTAAATATTAAAGGTGATGAAAAGGCAAAAATAATTTGTGATTTTAGATGGCAAGTTGAAGCATTAACTAATATAATAAAAAACTGTGTAGAACATTCTCAAATAAAAAATAAGATTGATATTTCTTATGAGCAGAATAATGCTTATGCAATGATTTCAATTAAAGATTATGGAGAAGGAATAGATAAAAAAGATTTACCTCATATATTTGAAAGATTTTATAAAGGAAATAATTCTTCTTCTGAAAGTATTGGTATAGGTTTAGCTTTATCTAAAGCTATAATTGAAAATGATAATGGAATAATAAATGTCAAATCAGATGAATCAAGTACAGAATTTTTAATTAAATATTTCAATACTTAATAAATAATATGTAACATTGATTTTTAAAAAATAAATTAGTATAATAAAATTATAAATAATGAATAGAAAGGATCAGTTAAAAAACTGATTATAAGGAAAATATAATGTGTACAGCAATAACTTATAATACAAAAGATCACTATTTTGGAAGAAATTTAGATTTAGAATATTCTTATAAGGAAACAATTACTATAACACCTCGAAATTATCCCTTTAAATTTAGAAAAAAAGGAGATTTAAATAATCATTATGCTATAATAGGAATGGCTTATGTTTCTCTTGATTATCCTTTATATTATGATGCAATTAATGAAAAAGGCCTTGGTATGGCCGGATTAAATTTTCCTACTAATGCTGTTTATAAAGAAGAAAAAACTGATAAGGACAATATAGCTCCCTTTGAATTTATTCCTTGGATTTTATCTCAATGTGCGAATATTAAAGAAGTAAAAGAATTATTAAATAAGATAAATATTGTTAAAATTAATTTTAGTGATTCTTTAGTTGCTTCTCCTCTTCATTGGATTATTGCTGATAAAGATAGTGCAATTACAGTTGAATGTGTTAAAGAAGGCCTAAAAATATATGATAATCCTGTTGGAGTTTTAACAAATAATCCTTCTTTTCTTTATCAAATGTTTAATTTAAATAATTACATGAACTTATCTATTGAACCTCCTATAAATAATTTTTCTAAAAAAATAAATTTTGATATTTACAGTCGTGGCATGGGAGGTTTAGGACTACCTGGTGACTTATCTAGTGTCTCTAGATTTGTTAAAGCAACTTTTACTAAATTAAATTCTATATCAGGAGAAGATGAAAGTGAAAGTATAAGTCAATTTTTTCATATTTTATCTTCAGTAGAACAACAAAGAGGTTGTGTTCATATGGGAAATGATGAGTATGAAATAACAATTTATAGTTCTTGTTGTAATATGGATAAAGGTATTTATTATTATACTACCTACGAAAATAGCCAAATTACAGCAGTTTATATGTTTAATGAAAATTTAGATAGTGATAAATTAATAAATTATAATTTAATAAAAGGCGAGCAAATATTTAAACAAAACTAAATTATAAAAGTGTAAGATAAATTCTTACCTTTTTAATTATATAAAGGAAAGATAAATATGAATAAAAATAAAAAGAAAATAACAATTATTATTTCTATTATTATTTTTATAATAATAATTATAAGTGTATTTTTATATTTACATTTTTTTCTTAAAAATAAAGAGTCTTTAAAAGAGGATAATTTATTAATTGTAGCTCAAAAAAGATTTAATAATTATGAATATAAAGATAGTTTTAAAGATTATTTAATAGTTGTAAAAAATAATAAATTAGGAGTAATAGATAAAAATGAAAATTTAATAATAGATTTTATATATGAAGAAAATTCTAATATAAGTATTCAAAATAATAGTTTACTTATTAATTCTAATGATAATTATTATTTATATGATCAAGATTTAAAATTAATAACCAAATCAAATGACTATATTCGCATTCTAACTGATATTAGTGATAATAAAAATTATTATTATTTAGATAATAAATTATATAATTTTAATAATGAAGAAATATATGATATAGAAAGTGATTATTTTGAAAAAGTTGGTAACTATTTATTTACTGATAAATATATAATAAATATTAAGGATAATACAAAAATAAAAATAACATTTTTTATTTTAGAAAATAAACTTATATATGCTTTAAGTGAAGACGAAAAAATATTATATACATATGATTTAAATAATAATATTTTAAATAATTATCAAGTTTTAAAACTTTATCCAAATGGTTATAGTGTAAAAGATAAAAATAATAATAAATATTCATTTACTAGTAATTATGGTTTAATTAGTCAAACTAGTAAAATAAAAGTATTAGATTATAATTTTAACTATAATGATTGTGAATATGGTTTTAAAATATATGATAATAATAACAAATTAATTGATAATTCTTGTTATGAAAGATATACTATATATAAAGATTCAAATGGTATAATATTAAATAAAGAAGATAATACTTATATTTTATATAATAATAAAATTACTAATAATTATAATGAAAACTATATAACGGGTAATTATATTGTTAATTATAATCAAGAAAATGGTTTAGTTGATTTAAAAAAAATAGATGGAAAATTAGTAGAAAATAATAATTGTTATTTATCTTTTGATTATTTAAATAATGGTAATTATTATTGTAATGATGGTGCTTATACTTATATAGTTGATGATGAGTTAAATAAAATAACTAAAGAATATGATGAAATAATTTGCATTCCCGATTCTTCATATTGTATTATTAGCAAAAATAATAAATATGGTTTATTAATGAATAATAAAATTTTAATTGAGCCCAAATATAAAAATATAGAACTCTCTTTTGATAAAACCAAAATAATTTTGGAATCTTTATGGAGTTTTGACGTTTTTTATTTAGAAAAATCTCAAAATTATTTAACTAAAGATGAATTAAATAAAGATTTTTATAAACCTTATGAATCTCTAGATACTAATAAATTAATTGAAGAATATAAGTTAGAAAACATAAAAAATATAATCTTAGAAAATGAAGAATTATTTAAAAAATATGCTTATATCGTTTTAAATAATAATAATTTAGAAAAATATAAAGATAAAGTTATCAATGCTTTTTATGAAGTTATTTTAAATAAACAATATTTAGATGAAGATTATTTTTTAGAATCTTTAAAAAAATTAAAAATAAATAAGAAAGAAAAATTAGATGAAGAAGGATATGTTGGTTTATATTATGATGATGATAAAAGGATTGATTTATTAAGTGAAGAAGATAATGTCATTTATCATGAAATAACCCATTTTATTGATTTTTCTTTTACTAGAGACTCATCATCAAATATATATAAATGTCAAAATAAATATATATCTAATAGTGAATTTAATAAATTAAATGTTAAAGAAGCTAATAATTGTGAACTTGTTTTTATGGATGATGCTAATTTTATAGTAGAAGGAGGAGCTGAATATTATTCTGGACATTATTTAAATAACAATGTTTTAAGAACCTATCAAATACAAACTAATATTATCGGGGCATTATCATATTTATTTGGTTATGATACTTTAAATGAAATATTTTTTGATGGAACAAATGGTAATTATAAATTATTTATGCTTTTTAACAATGCCAATATTAATATTGAAGATTATAAACATTTTTTAGAAATAACCCATAGATTCTATGCTATAACAGCTCATGATTTAGTTTTTATATCTGATATTTTAATTAATTTATATGAATCAATTAATGATACAATTTGGTATGAAGATAATGAATTTAAAGAAATTATAAGTATCCTTATAGTAGGTTATAATGTTTCTAAAGAAGATTCAAATAGATATAATGAATATCAAAATTTGAATTTTGATTTCTATAGTAAATATGAAAATATTCTTGATAAAAATGATTTATATTTTGCTAATTTACCTGGTAGTTATATGAAAACAGATGATGGATCATATTTAATTTTTAGTTTATATGATGATGAGTATAATAATTATTATGAAATAGTAAAATATGATTTTAAAAATAATATTGTATTAAATAAAAAAGAAATAAAAGCCTAGTTTTTAAAGGAAAATAAATTATGAATGATGTTAACAAATTATTAAATAATTATGAAGTTAATCTTGAAAAACTTATTGAATATGGTTTTATAAAAGATAATAATATTTATAAATTTAATGATATATTAATAAAGAATAAATTTTCAATTGAAATATTTTATAATAATAATAAATTTGATTATAAAATATGGGACTTAAATACTAAAGAAGAATATATTCTTCCAAAAATAGAGAGTATTTCTGGCGAATTTGTAAGTAATATTAGAATTTTAATTAATGAAAAATTCACAAGTATTATTACAAAATGTTTTAATGAAAATATTTTTAAATTTAAACAATCTAAAGAAATAATATCTTATATAAAAGAGAAATACAAAATAAATCCTGAATTTTTATGGAAAGATGAAAATGCAGTTTTTAGACATTCTAACAATAAAAAATGGTTTGGTATTATGATGAAAATTACTAAAGATAAATTAGGAATTAAAGATAATAGTTTAGTAGAAATAATAGATTTAAAAATAAAACCAGAAAAATTAATGGCCATAGTTGATAATAAAAAATATTTTTTAGGATATCATATGAATAAAAAACATTGGCTGACAATAATTTTAGATTATAGTATTCCAACAAAAGAAATCTATAAGTTTATAGATGAAAGTTATAATAAATAAGTTATTTAATATATTTTAAAATTATAGTATAATTAAGAAAATAAAAGGAGAGTAGTTAAGTAATGAATAATAAAGAATTAAGTGAAGCCCCATTAGGTTATTGGGAAAAAAGTTCTTATATGAAAATTATTTTGGAACCAGAAAATAGCAATTTAAACGCTAATGAAATTGTTGAACGAATAAGAAAAGTTGAAGGTATTGAAGTAAAAGATAACCATATTGATCCTCAATATGGAGTGTTATATGTTAATCTTAATTATGAAAATGAAGACTATGAAGTGGGAATTTATCCAGATAATTTTAAGTTTTTGCCAATGTATATAAATTCTTCTGATAATTTAAGTGATTTAGAAATAAAAAAATTAAAAATTGCCAATAAAGTATTAACAATTTTTATGAATTTTAGTAAAAACATTAAAAAAAGTTTTCACTTACAAATAAAAATAATATTAGGAATTTATCCAAATTTAATTGCAGTAGAAGATGAAAGTGCTGAAAGAATTTTATCAAGTAAATGGATCAAATTAATTGCTAATTCTAAAACACTTCCAGCTCCAACATGTCTTTTTAATGTTCAAGCTGTAGAAGGAGAAAATAATACTATTTGGTTACATACTCATGGTCTTTGTCGTTGTAAAATTACAGAACTTGAAATATTAAATTCTAATAAAGAACACTATAAAGTTCATCATAATTTAATAAATGCTTATGCTAGTTATTTAATTGATAAATTTGGAGAAATAGATCCTAGAAAAGAAAGTACATATTTAGGAATATTATCAAATAAAATGCCATTAATAATTACCTGTAAATCATGGACTGAAGCAATTTATGAATATGACAATCTTTTAATAGGAGGTTTAAAAGATAGGCAAAGATCTCATAACACTAAAACAAGTCCTATTTTTGTCTATAAAACTAAAGAAGACGAAGAAAAAGGTCTATTAAGTAAAGTTAATGATTATGATTCTATATGGAATGATAACACTATTTTTTACTTTAGTGATGAAGAAACTAAAAGAATGAAAAAAGCTGCCATAGAAAGATTTGATTACATAAGAAAAGCCTTAAATAATAAAGAAAATAAGGTAATAATAAAAATTGGTTTAAAATGTGATAATGGTGAAGGAATGGAACATATTTGGTTTGAATTACTAGAAATTAACAATGATTTATTAAAAGTTAAATTAATTCAAGAACCATATAATATTAGTAATATAAAAATTGGTGATGAAAAAACTTATTCTAAAGAAGATATAACCGATTGGTTAATATTTACCCCTAAATTTAATATAACACCAGATAATGTATATTTATTAGATTAACAAATTAATAATTGTTAATCTTTTTTACTATAAAAATTACAAAAAATAAATTATAATAAAATAGTAAAAATTAAAAAGGAAATATTATGAAAAAAATATTAATAATTATTTTAGGAGCAATATTATTAAGTTTATTAATTTTTAAAATAATTAATAAAAATAATATAAAGAAGTTGGATGATATGAATATAATTTTGATTATAAATAATGTAGAATTAAATATAGATTTAGAAAAAAATGAAACAACATTAAAAATGTTAGAAATATTGAAAGAAAAAGATATCGTAATAGAAGCAGAAGATTACAATGGATTTGAAAAAGTAGGGCCAATAAACTTTAATCTTCCTACTCATGATCAAAAAATAAATGGCACTTCTGGTGATATACTATTGTATCAAGGAAATAAAATTACTATTTTATACGATAACAATTCTTGGACTTATACTAAAATAGGTCATATAAAAAATATAGATAATAATACTTTAAAAGAATTATTAGGGGATAAAAATATAACTATAAAATTTAAGCTTAAAGAAGGTTAGAATATGTTAAAAAAAATAAAAAAACTTTTAGAATATAATATTAAGACATTAATTAAATTTGAATTATTATATAAAATAATTTCAATTATTATTTTTGTCCCTTTATTTTTGAATATATTTAAATTAATTACGAGATTAATTGGATATAATTATTTAACTTTAGAAAATATTATTCCTTTTTTAACTAATCCATTAACTATTATTTTTCTTTTGCTTTTAATTGTCTTATTAACTTTTTATACCCTTATAGATATAAGTACAATAATTATAATATTAGATAGTTCTTATCAAAACATTAAAATTAGTGTTAAAGATGCTTTCATGTTATCCCTTCGAAAATCTTTAAAAGTATTTCAACTAAAAAATATAATGTTTCCTTTTTTAATAGTTTTTTTAATTCCCTTTTTAAATATTGGCTTATCTTCTGGATTTATAAATACCATTAAATTACCAGAATTTATATTAGATTTTATTAATAATAATAAAACTTTATTATTTTTATATACTATTCTTTTAATTCTTTTGGTAATTTTATTATTAAAATGGATTTATTCTATTCATTATTTTGTTTTAGAAAATTCTAATTTTAAAGAAGCTCGAAAGAAAAGCATTAAATTAAGTAAAAAAAATTTAATAAAAGATTTTTTTCTTATAATTACTACGCAAATAATTATCGCAATATTATATATTATCTTTATAGTTATTGGAATTTTTATAATTGTTATAATATATAAATGGTTGGGTAATAAAAACATTTTAAGTAATATATCAATTACAATTATATGGCTTTTAATTGCAATATCTTTTATTATAGCAAATATATTAAATACTCCTTTAAGTTATTCAATAATAAGTACTTTATTTTATAATCATAAAGAAAAAAATAACGAAAAAATAGTTCATATCGATATTAATAAACAAACCAAAACTAAAAATAATAAATTATTTAAAGTATTTAAATATGTTGTTATTATTTTAATTATAATTAGTAGTACTTTATTTACTTATTCAATATTAAATGGTAAATATGATTTAAAAATAGAATATTTACGTTTAATGGAAGTAACAGCTCATCGTGGTGCATCTGTTTTATATCCTGAAAATACAATGAGTGCTTTTAAGGGTGCAAAAGAGTTGGGAGCTGATTGGATAGAACTTGATGTCCAACAAACAAAAGATAAAGAAATAATTGTTTTACATGATACGAATTTAAAAAGAACTACAGGAATTAATAAAAACACATGGCTTGTTACATATGATGAAATAAAAGATTTAGATGCAGGAAGCTTTTTTAACGAAGAATTTAAAAATGAACGAATTCCTTTACTTAAAAATGTTATAAAGTATGCTAAAGAAAATAATTTAAAATTAAATATTGAATTAAAGCCAACAGGAAAAGAAGAAGAATTTGAAAAAAGTGTTATTGATATAATTCATGAATATAATTTTACATCTAATTGTGTGGTTACATCACAAAATTATGAAGTATTAAAAAATGTCAAAAAATATGATAATAATATAAAAACTATTTATGTAATGAGTTTTGCTTATGGTGATATTTTAAATTTAGACAAAGCTGATGGTTTTAGTATTGAAGCATCTAGTATAAATAAAACTTTAGTTAAAAATATTCATAATAGTGGAAAAGAAATTTATGCATGGACAGTTAATACCCCAGTAAGTATTAATAATATGATAGATTTAAATGTTGATAATATTATTACAGATAATATCTCATTAGCTAAAGATACAATTTATAATAGTAAAACAAGTAATGTAATTAAAGAATTCATTAAAAAAATAGAAAAATTATTAAAATAATATTATAATATTTTTAGGAGATTAATTTATGAAAAAAGAAAACAAGAAAAAAAATTTTGATATTTATAAACTAGTAATTCCATCATTGTTTCTAATTATTATTTTATTAATTATTTTATTGATTAAAGTTTATAATCAAAAAGATAATAATGCAAATGTTTATAATGATAAAACTAACTATAACATTAGTGATCGAATTGATACTTCTAGTATTAAGATAGATCAGGAAAAAGCTTTAGAAATAGCTTTAAAAGATTTAAAAATGAAACAAAATGAAATATTTGATCTTGATATTGAACTTGAAAATAAATATGGTAGTGTAGTTTATGAAGTATCTTTTAATAGTGGTATTCATGAATATGAATATTATATTGATGCTACAACAGGAAAAATTTTACATTCTTTTAAAGAGATAGATTATTAAGGAGGAAAAAATGAGAAAAACTATTAAAACAACGGAAGCAATATTTCCAATGCCAGTTTTATTAATTGCTACTTATAATGAAGATGGCAGTGTTAATGTAATGAATGCAGCTTGGGGTATGATGATTGACCGTGATATTATTGCTTTAAATTTAACAGAAAGTCATAAAACGGTTAAAAATATTAAAGAAAAAGGAGCTTTTAGTGTCAGCATTGCTGATGTTAAACATGTTAAAGAAGCTGATTATTTTGGAATGATATCAGGAAATAATGTAAAAGATAAATTTTCAAAAAGTGGTTTAACAAGCAGTAAATCAGAACTAGTTAATGCTCCAATTATTAATGAATTACCTATTTGTATGGAATGTGAATTTATTGAATATCAAAATAATTCATATGGAGCTGGTGTCATTGGTAAAGTTTTGAAAACGACAGCTAGAGAAGATATTGTAAATAATGATATTATCGATGTTGAAAAAATAAATGCTATTGCTTTTGATCCATATACACATAGTTATTATCAAGTTACTAAAAAAGTCGGCAATGCCTTTAAAGATGGATTAGAAATAAAATAAATGTTAAAATTACTATTAAGTTTATTATTATAAAATAAATTTAATGGTAATTTTTTTCTAAAGTATATTTTTTCAAAATTAAGACATCTTAATTTTAAGGAGTACATAATGGATTATAATATTAAATATGAATTATTAAATTACGATAAATTAATGAAAAGATTAAATGATATATTAAACAATAAAAAGAATATTTTTCAAGTAATTAAACATAAACCTATTGGTTTTAGTTCTTGTAATTTTCCTATAGATCATTATAGTATTGGCCATGGCAAAAAACATATTATTTATTTTGCTGGATGTCATGGAAATGAAATAATTGGAGTAGATTTTGTTACTCAACTTATGAATAATTTAGCATTAGGTAAAGGAAATTTTCAAAATTTTCCAGATAATATTTATACTGTTGATTTTATCCCTTTATTAAATCCTGAAGGATTTTATATAACAACTTATGCTTTAAGTAGTGTTACTTCTAATTTAAATGATCAAAAATTAGAAGAATTTTGCGAACGATATTTTTTAGCTTATAAGAAAGATGATCAAGTTATTAAAAATATTAATAATCTAATAAAAGATGTTTGTAAAAAAATGAATATAATTAATATTAGTGATGAAGTAATTAATAAATTTTGGTTATATTATCATGATTATGAAATAATAACAAAATATAATTTATTAAATTTTTTTAAATTATATATTATAGATAATGAAAATATAAATAAAATTATTGATGAATTAATGACTTTATATTTTAATAATGACAGAATAAATATAATAAAAGAACATCAAAATATATTTAATAATATTTCTTTAGATGTTATTCCTAATATTGATAATAATCATCAAATATTAAAAAATAAATTAAAAGTAATGTATCAAAATAATTTATTTCCAATAAGTACTCTTGCTAATTTTTATGCTAATAGTAATGGTGTTAATTTAAATGACAATAATCCTTATTATTATGATTATTTTAAAAAAAGACTTATTAGGGAAAAAGAAATATATGCTAAAGGAAGAGAAAATAATATTTTAATATCACTTCCTAGTCCAATTGGAATGCCTAATTATGATATGAATAAACCATTTAAGTATGAAAATGAAAATAAAGCTTTATTAAATTTTTTTCAAAACTATCAAAATAGTGATGAGTATTTTATGTCTTTTAATTGTCATAGTACGGGTGGACTTTTATATGCAAAACCAATTTATAATGATTCAATGTTTAAAAGTAAAATAGCTACTGAATATATAAATAAAATAAATGAAGTTTATAAGAATATGTTAAATCAAGATATAACATATGAAATAATGCCTAAAGGTAAGATGATTACAGGAATTGGAGATTTATTAAGAGAAAAATATAGGAATGCCTATTTATTAGAGTTATCTAAAATGGGTGGTAATCCAATTGGTCCTTATGGTGATAGAAAAAATAATTATGAAGTAACTATAATTGCAAACATGGAAGCTTTAAGTAATATTTTAAGATTTTTTTAATTTCTATATATTTAAAACGTGATATAATTAAATAGAGTTGATAATATGAGTAAAAGAAAAAAAACAAGTTCTAAAAGCTTAATTGTTAGTTTAATATTAGTATTATTAATAACTATTTATTATAATTTTGAAAGTGAAATAAAAATTTTTATTTACAAAACTTTTTTTAATTATCCAACTTATAATATAGGTGATATTCCTGAATATAATGGTAAAGATTATATTTATATTAATGATAATATTCCTGAATTTAATGATAGTGATTTAAGTGAAAAATCTTTTGAAAATTATAGCAAATTAGATTTTTTAGGAAGAAGTAATGTAGCTTTTGCTAATATCTCTTTAGAATTAATGCCTGATAAAAAAAGAGAAGATATAAGTAATGTAACACCAACTGGTTTTATTCAAGCATCTTATGAAAATATTGAAGGAAAATATTTATACAATCGTTGTCATTTGATTGGTTTTCAACTTACTGGTGAAAATGATAATCCTAAAAATTTAATTACATGTACATCTCATATGAATCAAGATGTTATGGTTGAATTTGAAAATAAAGTGGCTAAATATATAAAGGAAACTCATAATCATGTTTTATATCGGGTAACACCAATATATAAAGAAGCCAATTTAGTTGCATCTGGTGTTCAAATTGAAGCTTTATCTGTAGAAGATAATGGTCGTGGTATTAAATTTAATGTTTATATTTATAATGTAGAAAAAGGTATTAAAATAAATTATGCTAATGGTGAAAGTACTTTAGCATAATTTTTTATTTAAAATTTAATTAAAGTATTTTTTCACTATTTTTTCACATAAAAGAATTATTATATACATGTTTAAAATTTATTGAAATATAATTAAATTGTTGATAAAATTGATTAGCGAAAGGGTGTTATAAAAATGTTTAAATTATTAAAAAATATGGGCAAAAGACAATTTTTTTATGCTTTATTATGCGTTGTTTTTGTTTCTATAAATGTTTATTTAGAATTAAAAATTCCTGATTATATGTCAGAAATTACTATTTTAGTTCAAACTGAAGGAAGTAGTATGAGTTCTATTTTAAAAGAAGGAGGCTATATGTTATTATGTGCATTTGGCTCCTTAATAGCAAGCTTTGTAGTTGGCTATTTTGCTGCTACAGTGGCGGCTTATTTTGGCAAAATTACTAGATTTAATATATTTTCTAAAGTATCATCATTTGGAACAAAAGAAATGAAAGAATTTCAAACTAGTTCTTTAATAACTAGAACAACAAATGATGTTACCCAAGTTCAAATGCTTATTGCAATGGGTCTTCAAGCAATTATTAAAGCTCCAATAATGGCTACTTGGGCTGTATTAAAAATATTAAATAAAAATATAACTTGGAGTATGGCAACTTTATTTGCAGTCATTATTTTACTACTTACAATTGTTATTTTAATGATTAGAGTTTTTCCAAAATTTAAATTAGTTCAAAAGCTTACTGATAATTTAAATAGAATTACTAGAGAAAATTTAGTAGGTATTAGAGTTATAAGAGCATTTAATGCTGAAAACTATCAACAAAAAAAGTTTGAAAAAGCTAATGAAGAATTAAAAAATTTACAATTATTTAATCAAAAAAATATGGGGCTTTTAAATCCCGTTATGTCTTTAGTAATGAATGGTTTATCATTATCAATTTATTTAATTGGAGCTATTCTAATAAATAAAGCTGGTTTGATGGATAAAATTACGTTGTTTGGCGATATGGTTGTTTTTTCATCTTATGCTATGCAAGTTCTTATGTCTTTTATGATGCTTATAATGATTTTTATGATTTATCCTAGAGCAGCAGTTTCTGCTAAAAGAATTTTAGAAGTTTTAGAAACAGAAAGTGAAATAAAAGATGGAACAGTTACAAAAGGAAATGAAGTAGGAACAGTAGAATTTAAACATGTATCATTTAAATATCCTGATGCTGAAGAGTATATATTAGAAGATATTTCATTCAAAGCGGAAAAAGGTCAAACTATTGCTTTTATTGGTTCAACGGGTTCTGGTAAAAGTACTCTTATAAATTTAGTTCCAAGATTTTATGATGCAACTGAAGGTGAAGTGCTAGTTGATGGGGTTAATGTAAAAGATTATAAATTAGAATCTTTAAATAATATTTTAGGCTATGTTTCGCAAAAAGCAGTTATTTTTAGAGGAACAATTAAAGATAATGTTTGCTATGGTAATAATGGTAAAAAGGCTATTAATATAAATAAAGTAAAAGAAGCCCTAAATATTGCTCAAGCAACCGAA
Source organism: uncultured Bacilli bacterium (assembly GCA_947629465.1). Taxonomy (GTDB): domain Bacteria; phylum Bacillota_I; class Bacilli_A; order RF39; family UBA660; genus SIG200. The sequence goes on from CANRDZ010000016.1 coordinate 22,039, forward strand.
TTTGTTGAACATCTTCCTAATACTTATAATCATGAAACAGCTCAAAATGGTACTAATTTATCCGGTGGGCAAAAGCAAAGAGTTGCAATAGCAAGAGCAATAGCAAGAGACCCTGAAATATACATATTTGATGATTCTTTTAGCGCCCTTGATTATAAAACAGATTTACTTCTACGTAAGAATCTAAAAAAATATACTAAAGATGCAACAAGTTTAATTGTTGCCCAAAGAATTGGAACAATTAAAAATGCGGATAAAATATTAGTTTTAGATGAAGGTAAATTAGTTGGTATTGGAACTCATAAAGAATTATTAAAAAATTGCAAAGTTTATAAAGAAATTGCTTTATCTCAACTATCGAGTAGTGAACTAGAAAAAGATTTAGAAGGAGGTAATTAAAGTGCATCCCGGAAGAAGAGGAATGAATAGTAATGATAAAGCTAAAGATTTTAAAAAATCAATAGCTAACTTAATTAAATATTGTCGTCCTTTTTTAATACCAGTTTTAGTAGCAGTTATTTTAGCAATTATAAGTGCCATTTTATCTATAATTGGCCCAGATAAATTAAGAAAAATAACTAACATAATCACTAATGGGCTTTTAACTGGTATTGATATGGCAGCAATAAAAAAAGTTGCATTAACTTTAATAATTATTTATTTAATTAGTGCTATCTTTGGCTATATTGAACAATATATAATGGCTGTTGTAACAAATAAGTTTTCTAAAAATTTAAGAAAAGAAATAACGGAAAAGATTAATAATATGCCTCTTAAATATTTTGATAAAAATAGTTATGGGGATATATTATCAAGGGTAACTAATGATGTTGATACTTTAAGTATGACTTTAAATCAAAGTTTAGGTAATTTAGTAAGTTCAATAACTCTTTTAATTGGTTCAATAATAATGATGACTATAACTAATGGTTTAATGGCTTTTACAGCAATTGCATCAAGTATCATTGGTTTCATTTTTATGTTTTTTGTCATAAGCAAATCTCAAAAATATTTTTCAAAATTACAAGATGAAATAGGAGAATTAAATGGACACATTGAAGAAATGTATTCAGGTCATAATGTAATGAGAGTTTATAATGGTGTTGAAGACGCTAATAAAAAGTTTGCATTAATTAATGATGATATTTATAACAATGTAAGGAAAGGTCAATTTTTATCAGGATTAATGCATCCATTTATGGGATTTATTGGTAATTTTGGTTATGTATGTGTTTGTATAGTAGGAGCTATTCTTACGATGAATCATACCATTGATTTTGGTGTAATTGTAGCGTTTATGTTATATGTAAGATTATTTACTAATCCATTATCTCAAATTGCCCAAGCTTCATCATCTCTTCAATCAACCGCGGCCGCATCAGAAAGAGTTTTTGAATTTTTAGAGGAAGAAGAAATGCCTGATGAAAAAAATATTCATAAGAAATTGCTTCCTCAAGAAGTAAAAGGATCTATCGAATTTAAACATGTTAAATTTGGCTATGATGACGATAAAATAATTATTAAAGATTTCAATGTTTCCGTTCATCCTGGTGAAAAAATTGCCATAGTAGGTCCAACCGGTGCTGGTAAAACAACAATGGTAAATTTATTAATGAAATTTTATGATATTAAAGATGGCGATATAATTATAGATGGAATTTCTACCAAAGAATTAACTAGAAAAAATATTCATGACTTATTTATTATGGTATTACAAGATACATGGGTTTTTGAAGGCACTATTAAAGAAAATATTAAATATAATAAAATTAATGTTACAGATAAAGAAGTAGAAGATGTATGCAAAGTAGTTGGATTACATCATTATATAAAATCATTAACTGATGGTTATAATACAGTACTTTATGATAACGATACATTATCATCAGGTCAAAAACAATTGTTAACTATTGCAAGAGGAATGATTAAAGATGCGCCATTTTTGATTTTAGATGAAGCAACATCAAGTGTAGATACAAGAACAGAAGAATTAGTTCAAAAAGCCATGGATAAACTAACTGAAGGAAGAACATCTTTTATAATTGCTCATAGATTATCAACAATAAAAAATGCTGATTTGATATTAATGATGCAAGAAGGTAATATAGTTGAATATGGTAATCATGAAGAATTATTAAAACTTAATGGCAAATATGCGGAACTTTATAATAGTCAATTTGAAAAAACAGAAAATTTATAATAGAAAATTAATAAAAGGAAGATTAAAACCAATTAATCTTCCTTTTTAAATGACTTTTTCTAACTCTATTTCCTGTTTAAAATCAGGATGTTCAAATTCAAATTCTTCTATTCGTTTATCAATAATATACTCGATTTCTTTATTCATACTTCGTTTGTTTTTATCAGCAATTTTTTTAAGCTTTTCCCATGACTCTTCATTAACCCTAATAGTGCAAGTTACTATACTTTGCATAATTATAATCACCTTTCTAAAACTTAATAATTATTATACTAATTAGATTTTACAATATATAGTTTTAAAATGGTTGCAAATTGGTATTGAATATAAGTAAAATAAATGATAAAATTATGAGTAGAATAATAAAAATAGATCATACTAATAATGATCTGGAGGAAGTCTATGAAATATAAAAAAAGCGTTATAATTATTTTAATATTAATAAGTATAATAAGTATTATTACAATTAATAAAAGTTATGCTTATAAATCATTAAATACTGTAGAAGAAAAAAAATTTATAAAAGAAGGATTTGCAATATATAAAGAACAAAATATGGGTAAAGGGGATCATACCTTAACAACAGATACAACCTTTCCAACCCAAGGATATTTTTTGAATACAACAAAATCAAAATGTATAGATTATCAAGGTAATACAGTAAATAATTCAATAACCTTAAATGATGATATGAGTATAACAGTAGTAAGTAGTAAATCATTATACTGTAATTTTTATTATGATAAAGATAATGTAGCACCAAAAGTAAAAAGTATAAGTTTAAGTGGAACAGATAAATCTAATGCAGCATTAAGTAATGGATATACATATGGAAGAACAGTAAGCTATACAATCACTTGGGATGATAGTGATGTAAAATATTTT
>CANRDZ010000017.1 GCA_947629465.1 uncultured Bacilli bacterium
TTCAAAAACGAGAATATTTTCCCGTTAATGTTTAATTTTTTTTAAGACATTTTCCTAAATTATTGACACCTAAAAAAATTAGCTTAAAAATTAAGAGATTATTTTAACCAACTAAAAAATAATTGTTAAAAAAGCAATTATTTTTTATAATTTTTCAATTGTTTTTAAAAAACTTTTACTTTTTAAATAAAGCCCAGTGTAATCATCATAATAATTATTTAAAAAGCAATTAATTTCATTAACTAAATCTCTTTTAAGGGATAACTTTGAAATACTATTTATATCAACTAAATAATACATATTTATAACTTTAACAATATTTATAGGAATAAGTCTTTCTCCTTGATAACAATTTTTACAAATTAAGCCTCCTCTTTCTGTAGATAATGTAACAATATTTTTACTACTACCACAAAGAGTACAATTTGTTAAATTCAATCCTACACCTAAAAAATCAAGTAATTTAACTTCCACAATATTTGTAATTATCATTGGATCAAAACCATCTTCAATTTTTAAAAGTGCATTTTTAAAAATATTATATATTTCTTTTATTTCTTCAGAATCTAAATTTTGTTTAAGTGTTTGATAAACTAAATCACATAAATAAGAAGCATAACTAATAAGAGTTATATCACTTCTAGTATGAGGAAAATAATTAATGACATCAGAATCTGATAAGGTTGATAATTTATCTGTTTTATCATATATATTAAATCTACCTAATGTAAGCTTCATTGAAGTAACTCTATTTTTATTTTTAATATTCATTGCACCTTTACATATTAATCCTTTTACTCCATTTTCAGTAAAAACATTAATAATCTTTGATGTATCCCTAAAGGGCGTTTCATTTAAAACTATACCCTCTATTTTTTTTAACACACTACCACCTTATTTACATTTTTTATAGTTTAAATAATCTTCTACTTTACCACTAGCTTTAAATTTTTCCCAAGCTTCCTTTTTATTCATTTTTTTCACCTTCCAATATTATATTGAAAGTTTTTTCTAAATTTTATTCATAATCAAAAAAACCTAATTCTTTTAAATACTTTTCTTTATCTTTCCAATTTTCTATTACTTTTACATATAAATCTAAATAAACTTTTTTATTAAACATTTCCTCTAGTTCATGACGAGCAAGAGTTCCAATTTTTTTTAACATTTCGCCACCAGAGCCAATTATTATCTTTTTTATATTTTGCTTATCTACAATAATATCAATACTAATATTAATAATATCTTTCTTATTTTCAATATTAGTACAATGACAAGTTATCGAATGAGGAATTTCATCCATTGTATTTTGAAGTAATTTTTCTCTTACTATTTCCCCAACCATAAAAGGAACACTAGAACTAGTTATCATATTATCATCATAATATTTAACATCATCTTTTAAATATTTTTTAATAACAGTTATTAAATGAGCTACATTATCATTATCTTTAGCAGAAATAGGAACTATTTCGGCAAAATTATAATCTTTAAACTCATTTATTGCCATTATTAAAGTCTCTTTAGATACTCTATCAATTTTATTAATAACTAAAATTACAGGTATTTTATTATTTTGAAGAAGTGAATCTATTAAAAATTTATCACCCTTACCAATACCAGAAGCAATATCTACTACCAACAAAATAGCATCAACATCTTTAGTTAAGGCATAAGCTTGCTTATTTAAAACTTTACCAAGCTTATTTAATGGCTTACTAATACCTGGAGTATCCACAAATATTATTTGACAATCAGACATATGATATATACCTTCAATAATATTTCTTGTTGTACCCGAAACATTAGAAGTAATAGCTATTTTTCTTGCTAAAATAGTATTTAATAATGTACTTTTACCAACATTTGGTCTACCAACGATACTAACAAAACCACTTTTCATACAACCTCCTAAAACATATCAACAAATAATTTAATAAAATATGGAGCAAATATAATCATATTAACAATTGTTGCTAAAACACTCATTACTCCTGTAGCAGCTGATCCACAATCTTTTGCAATTTTAGCATATTCATTATATTCATGAGTAAACATATCTACTGTAGCTTCAATCGCAGTATTAATAAGTTCAATAATCATAATTAATGCCATAGATCCAAAAGAAATAACCCATTCTAAAAAATCTATATCAAAAACAATTCCTAAAATAATAATAAGACAACTACATAAAGCCACTAATAAAAATGATGATTCATTCTCAAAACAATATTTTAATCCTTGATATGAATATTTACACTTATTTAAAAAATTTCTTACTAATCCAACTTCTTTTTTAAAATCTTCTGGTTCTTTCATCTTCATTTAACACTTCCTCTTGTATTTTAAACATTATTTCTTCTTCTTCTTTAGTCATATGATCATATCCTAATAAATGTAAAAGACCATGAACAGTTAAAAACGCCAATTCTCTAGTCTCACTATGACCATATTCTTTTGCTTGTTCAATCATTCTAGGAATACATATATATATTTCTCCTAAAAACCGCATATTATTATAACTTATTTCTTCATTATCTTCAAATGCAAATGAAATAACATCAGTAATTCTATCAATATTTCGATAATTTCTATTTAAATCTTGAATCTTTTCATTATCTACAAATACAATACTAAAATTAGCATTCTTTACTTTTTCTCTTTTTAATAATCTTTTTATTGTATCATCTAAATAACTATAATCTTTATTATAACCATATTCATTTGTAATTTTATAATCTATCATTTAAATATAACACCCCAATAACCAAATATATAAATACCACCTAATATAAGTAAAACAATTGTTAAAATATTATAAAATGTATCACTTCTTAATGCATCAGGTAAATGACGATTAATTGCCGATAAACCAATATATAAAAGATACCCTATTATTGATCCTAACAAATTTAAAATTATATCATCTATATCAAAACAACGCCCTGTTTTAAACTGTACTAATTCAACAGTAATACTTGTACCTAATGCAGTAATAATAACAGGCCAAATTTTTTTTGGATTAATATATGTACCAATTAAATATCCAAATGGTAAAAAGATCAAAATATTTCCCAAAACATTATAATTAAATAAAGTGCTTCCTACTTTATATCTTAATATTTCTCTAAATGGCATTAAATTAAAACCACTAAAAGAATTTGTTTCAGTATTAGTTAAAATTTCAAACAATAACCATATATATAAAATTGATATTAAATAACTAACTTCTTTATGTAAGCAAAACTTTTCTCGATGATTTTGTAAATAGAAAAAACGTAATAATGCAATGGCTACAAAAAACACAATTAACATAGGCCATATATTATAAAATATTCGACTTATTATTTGAGTCATTTTTTATGTCCTCCTCTACTATTTTTAATTCTCCAATATTTTCTTTTGTAACAATAAATATTTCTAAATATATTGTACTATCATTTATTTCTTTTTTCAAAACTTTTTTAAGTAATACTTCTTCGTTTTCATCTAATTTTAAATTTATTTTTTCTAAAGCTAAATTAATTGCCTTTTTATAAGCTTCATCTTCACTTAAAGTTCTAGTCTTTTCGATAAATTCTTTTTCTTTAACCAAATTAATTTCAAAATCATTAAGTCTATATAAATTTATTTCTTCCAATTTTTTATTTTTTATTCGACTTTTTAAAATATTATATTTATTATCATTAATTTTAATATTAAAATTATATCTATTTTTTCCTGTATATTCAATATAATTTTCTAAAAAAGGAACTGTGACTTTTACTTTATACCAAACCTCTCCATAAATTTCTCCACTTGCACATACATTATTTTTAATTTCGTTATTAAATGATATTTCGCCACTTAAAATTATATCGCCTTTTAAAACATAATCATTAATTTCTTTTAAAGCAACTCCTCTATAAATATTCATATTACTTATTTTAGCATCAGTTGACGCTACAATATGGCAAAAAGAATGTTGAACATTTTTTGAAGGAACAACTTTTTCGGTAACATAGACATTCATTATTAAACCATCATATTCAATTTCTAACCATTCTAAAGTATCTTTATTATCATCTAAAATAACTTTAACTAATTTTTCAATTTTTTTATGATTTATTTTTAACTTTAAAGTTTTTAAACCATGTTTATTTAATTCATCTAATACTAAATTTCTAATATCATCATTATTTGTTTTAACATCTATTTTAAAAATTAAATTATTTACAAAAAAAAGAAAAAGAATACTTATTATTGATGCTATAGTAAAAATAATATATTTCTTAAAAAATTGTTTCATTTTAGCAAAGCCAGTTATTTCAAAAATAGAAATATCATAACTAACTAAATATTTTTTTATTTTTAAATATTCTTCATAATTGGTTTTAACTATTATAAAATCATCTATTATTTTACTATCATATAATGATATACCTATACTATTTAATTTAACTAAAATTTTATAATAATTATCACAATTTATTTTAACCCAAATAATATTATTCTTTTTCATAAATAAACTCAACTTTCAAAATAATGCCATTAATTAATAATTCTTGTTTAGTCATTTGCTTAATTTTTAAATCAACACCATTAATTAAAACTTTTTTATTATTTATTATTAATATTATTTCATCACTACTTAATTTATTTAATTTTTCATAATTAAAAACATGCAAATTATTTTCATAAATTGTTATGAAATCATTTAAATCATATAAAAAATTTTTAAAATATTCATTAAAATGTAAATTTTTCATATCAATAAATTATATTTTCTTAATAAGAAAAAAAGACTATTTTGTTAGTCTTTCTTTAACTTTTGAACTTACTTTAGTCATATCAGCATTGGCTAATTTATTAGAAACATATTTCATAATATTTCCCATATCTTTCATGCTTGTAGGATTTATTTCTTGAAAAGCTTCTTCAATAGCACTTTCTATTTCCTCATCACTTGCCGATTCTGGTAAATAACTATTTAAAATATCTATTTCTTTAACTAAATCACTTACAACTTCCATTTTTCCAAGAGATTCATATTCTTTTTTAGAATCAACTCTTTGTTTAACTTGTCTTTTTAAAACCGTCATTACTAACTCATCAGTAGCTTCTTTTTTACTATTAATTATTTCTAATTGCAAAGCACTTTTTAACATTCTTAAAACAGATAGTTTAAACTTATCACCACTTTTTAAAGCATCTTTTAAATCGTTATTTATTTTATCAAACATTTAAAATCCTCCTTAATTATGATTTCTTTTATGTGAGTTTTTAATTCCTTCTTCTTTTTTAATTCTTCTTTCAACTCCTGGTTTAATATGGAATTTTCTTTTTTTAACTTCTGAAGGGACACCGCTTCTTGCAACTTTTACCTTAAATTTTCTGAGTGCAGTATTTATGTCACCATTTTGAACTACAACCTTTGTCATGAATAATCGCCCTCCCTTCGCTTAAACTAGCCATATTATACCACTTACCATTTAATTTGACAACAAGAAAGCCTAGTTTTTGTCAATAAAATTAGTTAATTTTACAATATTTTTTCTCAATTACTCTTCTAATTGATGTACCAATAGATTTTCCAATTTCATAAATAGTCTTAATCGCACTTACTATTCCTGATAATAAAGCTGCCGAAAATGCTCCACCATAAACTGTCAATAATTCTTCATCACTCATATAATTCCTCCTATCTTAACAATTCTCTGGGTAAATAACACCATTTAACATTCCTGCAAAGAAAGCAATCAACCCGCCAAGAATTCCCATTTTTACATAAATTGATGCACTTCCCCCTTTAACTTTAAACATTTCTTCATTACTTAAAACCATTTAATACCTCCTTATTTAAATAATTCCAAAATATATTTGCACAGTGATATTTCATCATAATATATAGTTACTATTCCTACTTCATTAGAATAAAATTTAGCATCTACTTCTAAATCTATTTCTTGATATATTTCATTATCAATTAAGCTATATTCTTGATAATCTTTTATTTTATAATTAAGATAAGTATTTTTAAATTTAATCTTATTACCTTTTTTTAATTTATCAGAGAGCTTTACATTAATATTAATTTTTAAAAGATTATCATCTACTATACCATAGCATTCTACTGAACTACTTACTTTAATAAATAATGATAAAAATATAATATAAACAAAAATAATAATAAAAATAATAGTTACTATAAAAAAATCCTTTTCTTTTATATTTTTTAATCTATCATAATTTAATTTAAAATAATCCACTATAAATCTCCAACATTTATAACATTTTCAAAATATCTAGTTTGATTTTTATGAGATATATAAATAAGCGTTTTATTTTTAAAATATTCTCTTATATTTTTTATTATTTTAACTTCCAAAGATCTATCAACTTCACTTAAAGCTTCATCTAATATAATAATATTTGCCTTTTTTAAAAGCCCTCGTGCTAGAATAATTCTCTGTACTTCACCTCCTGAAATATTTAAAGCTTCATTCTCAATTAAGGAATCATACCTTAAACTTTTTTTCTTCACAATACTTTCTATTTCGCAAATACGACATATATCTCTAAAATCTTCTTCCTTTATATTTCGACCCATTATTATATTTTCTTTAATTGTTGAAGTAAAAAGCTCTTCATTTTGAGAAACATATAATATATTATCTCTTATTGTACCTATATCAATATCATTAATGTTAATTCCATCAATAAGCACCTCTCCGTTATTAACTTTTAAATCTTTATGAATAATTTGACATATTGTACTTTTTCCACATCCTGAACATCCATTTAATAAAACATGCATTCCTTTATTTATTGTAAAATTCAAATTTTTGAATAAATAATTATAATTATTATATGAATAAGAGACATTTATAAAATTAATATTTCCCTCTAAAGTAATTTCCATTTTATTTATATTTTCTTCTTTAATACTTAAAAATTCTGATATTTTAGCAATTGACACTTTTATAAAATTATAATTAGGAAGTAAATTAACAATATTATCAATTGGATCAATAAAATATCCTAAAATTATATTAAAAGTAAACAAATTAATAATATTTAAATTTCCTTTTAAAATTAACCAAATACCATATGTATTAATTAAAAAAGAAGTTATTTCTAAAATTAAATTTTTAATAAAATCTAATTTATTAAACATATTATTAAATTTGTAATTATTATATAAATATTTACTCAAAATCTTTTCAATATTAAATAAACCAATATCTAATATATTTAGATTTTTTAAACTTTGAAGTCCATTAATACTTTCAACTACTATTCCATTAAATTCAGTCTGATAATTAATATTTTTAAAAATTTTTTTATAAATAATTTTACTTATGAATATTCCATATAAAATATAAATAAACATAAATAATAATAAAATTAAAAATAATTTTTTATTAATTAAAAATAAAATTATTGTAGATGAGAGCATCATTAAAGTATCCAAAAAACATGAAACAAATATTTCTGAAAAAAGATTTTTTATATTTCCTAAATCATTAATTCTTGTCAGTATTTCTCCTGTGCTTCTACTTTTGATACTCTTAAAAGGGAGAAAAAAAATATGATGCAAAAATGAAGGATATAAATATACATCAACCAAATTATTTAAATAATTTAAATAATAAGTTCTTATATATTTGAAAACAATTTTTAAAATTATGATAACCCCAAAGATAAAAAATAAGCCCTTTATATAATTTTGATTAGTATTTAAAATATTACTTCCTATTTTTAAATAATAACTAGATAAAATTGAAATTATTGTTAATACTATACTAGTTACTATTATTTTAAAGATTAGAAACTTTTCCTTCGCTAAAATTAGAAAAAATAATTTATTTAAACTTAATCCTTTACTCATTTTAATAATTTTACTTCTAGGATAACAAAGGATAACATGGCCAGTAAATAATTTATTAAATTCAAAAATACTCATCTTCTTATTACCAATACCTGGATCCATTAAATAAATAGTATTGTTGATAATTTCTTTAACAACTACAAAATGTTCTAAACCATTTTCTAAAGTTAAATGAGCAATTAATGGAAATTTTAAAATGTCTTTCATTATATTTACATCTTTTAAACCCATAGCATCAAAGCCCCATTTTTTAAAAGTGTTAACAATTTGATAAGCATTTGTTCCATTAACATCTGTTAAAGTATCTTCACGTAATTTTTCTAATGATACATAGCCATCATAATAAATAATTATCCATTGCATAGAACATATTCCACAATCTTTAAAATCATTTTCTATTATTGGATCAATTTTTTTCATCTTTTCCTCCCTTCTAATTATATATATTGCTTTTTTTCTTTGATTTCCTTTTAAAATTGTGAAACATTTTTTAAAAAATTGCATTTTTATTACGAAATTTCATAAGATTTAGTAAGTAAAAAAGGAGCGATTTATGATTAATAAACAAAATTTATGGTTTGTAACTTTATTCTCTTTAATTTTAATTTTAGGTATTTATTATGTTAGTATTGATGATGAAGTTGAAAGTGTTTTAAAAGCTGAAGATAATAATAAAGAAACCCAAGTTGTAGAAATAAATGAATCTGATATTTTAGTAGCTTTAGAAGTAGAAAACGATGAAGAAAAACAAGCATTAATGGAAGAATATCAAAATATTTTATTAGATACAGAAACAACTATCGAAGAAAAAAATACTGCTTATGAAAATTTACAAAAGTTAAATAATTCAAAAGCAGATGAAAATAAAATTAAAAAATTAGTAAAGGATAAATTTGATTTAAATGCTTTTATTAAAATCAATGATAATACGATTAGTGTAGTAATTGCCTCAAAAGAACATAATACTGAACTTGCTAATAAAATAATAAGAAGTATTCAAGACTTATATGAAGAGACCAAATATATAACAGTAAAATTTAATGCGTAAAAAAACTAGTTATTTATTAAACTAAATTAAGTTAAAATAAATAAACTAGTTTTTTTCTTTAACAACTTTTGTAAGTTTACGTAAATTAGAATCATTTTTATGTTTTTGATAATATTCAGGATTAAACCAAATATTTTTTATATTATCCCATTTGTTTTTACCTTCTACAATAGGAATTTCTACTTCTTTAGTTTTTTCATATAATATTTTTATATTTTGAGGAAAAAATATTTCTAAAACATAACTAATTAAAGTTAAAGCTTCAATTATAATAGTTGGAAGTAAAAGATAAAAATACAAATTACTTTGATTTGCCGAAAGAATACTTTCTTTAAATGAATTACTTATAAAAGAAATTTTATCAATATCACTTATAAAAAACATAATAACAACACTAATAGCTAAAATCCATATTTTAGACTTACCAATAATATTTGATTTAATATTCAAATTTTTACGATATTTATAATATTGAACAATTATGACTGATAATTCAAAAATAATAGGAATAATTGCATAAGGTGTTATTAAATAAAGTAAAATAAAATTAGCTATTGTTAGCATTTTATCGGCAAGGCCATCAAATAAAGCCCCAAAAAATGTTGAAGCATGAAGTTTTCTAGCCAATATACCATCTATACTATCAGTGGCATAACAAATAAGAGAAATAATACCGGCTGCTATACCACCATAAGCTTTATATATAGGGATAATAATTATAGTCCCTATTATTCTTAAAAAAGTTAATAAGTTTATAAACAATAATTTAAAAAACACAATAAGCCCTCCTTATTTATTTAAATTTTTACCATTTAAATAGTCTTTAATTTTCATTTCTTTTTTACCAACCGGTTTTATAATATCTAAATATATAATTCCATCAATACAACCAATACCTAAAGTACTTTTAGTAATATATAATTTATTTACTTCACTTTTTTCTATCTCATAATGAGCTTTAATAATTTTTATTTCCTCATCATAAATTCTCGTTTTAGTTAAAGGCCATGGACTAAAAGCCCTAATTTTATTATATACACTTTTAACAGGTAAATTAAAATCTAATTCTTCCATTTCCCTTGTTATCATTGGAGCAAGAGTAGCTTCTTCATCATTTTGTTTAATTCTTTTTACTTTTCCCATTATAATATCATTCAAATTGTCTTCTAATAATTTAGTACCCATTATACTTAATTTATCATGAAGTGTTCCAATATCATCATTATCCTCTATTTTACATATAGATTTAGCAATAATATCACCCGTATCCATGAATTCATCCATATACATTAAAGTTATACCAGTTTCTTCTTCCCCATTAATTAAAGCCCATTGAATGGGAGCACTACCTCTATATTTAGGAAGAAGTGATGCATGAATATTAACACAACCATATTTAGGATAATCAATTAATATTTTTGGAATGATTTTACCATAAGCACAAGTTATGATAATATCTGGCGCGTATTTGATAACTTCTTCATAACTTTTTTTTATAGAATGAGGTTTAAAAACAGGAATATTATTTTGAGTTGCTAAAGTTGCAACCGGCGATGATGTTAATATTTTTTTTCTTCCTACATAAGCATCTTCTTTTGTAACTACTAAAACAACATTACACATTTTAATTAATAATTCTAATGGTTTTAAAGAAAATTCAGGGGTTCCCATAAATACAACTCTTACATTTTTCATTTGTTTATTCACCTACTAGATATTATAAATTAAATTTTCTAAAAACACAAACAAGTTACTTATATTTTTTTAATTCTCTAGTTAATTGTTTTATTTTAAGTTCATAATCATTTTTTAATTTTTTTAATTCTTTTTTAGAAACGAAAATATAATCATAATATTTTTCATATTCAAAAGTTCTATTTTCCCTAAAAGAAATAATTATAAAAACAATACTATTTAATAAACATATAAAAATAATTATTAAACTAAAAATATTCATTACTTTTTTTAAAAAGAAATAATTTTTATTATTTATTCCTAAATAGTTTATATAATTTGAAAAAATTATAAGTATAATCAACAATATAATTGATACTAATAATGATATTAACAAAAATAATGTTATATTATTTAAATTATTTGACTTCTTTTGATTCACTTTTATCAACCTTCTTATTAGATTATAACACAAAAGTGGCTACTAGCCTATATATAATTTTTAAAAATCAAGACAAAATATAAATAAGGTTGGTGATTTATGAACTATAATGATGAGTATTATTATACAATTATAAGAAAAAATATTAAAAAGATTAGAAAAAGTAAAAATCTTACTCAACAACAACTTGCCGACTTAACAGATTTATCAAGAGAATATATTTGTGATATAGAAAATGAAAGCCGTTGTAAACATTTTACAATTGCTATTTTAGGACGTTTATCAAAAGCACTAGAAATACCAATAACTGATTTTTTTAATGATCAAAACTAATTTTAAACAAAAAGGACTTTTGCCTTTTTTTTAAGAGTGCAAATACCCCTAGTTTTTTAAACCTAGGGGTTTTTATGATATTTTTCTAATTCTTTGTTTTTTTAAATATTATTCTAAATCATCCATTAATAAAAAATCTTTTAATTTAATATGTCTTATGACGCTTGTCGAATAATCTATATCATCATTAGAAATAATTATTTTTTGAGATAAATTATCGATATCTTGAAAGGCCCTAAATTCCCTATTATAAGCTTTTTCATCTACTAAACTATAAGCAACTTGTATATAATATATTTTATTTTCTTTTTGAGCAATAAAATCAATCTCTTTACCATTACTATTATAAACATTAAGATTATAACCCATATAGATAAGTTCATTATAGATAATATTTTCTAAATTATGACTTAAATCGTATTTATTATCAAAAGTACGAATAGAATTTAGAGAAACATCAGTATCATATAATTTATAGTAGTAGGATAATTCAGATTTAGTTTTTAAAGAATATTGTTTAACTTTATCAATTATATAAGCTTCTTCTAAATAATCTAAATATTTAATAATTGTATTAATTGAACAATTTTCACTTTTTCCTTTAATATAATCTTTTATTGAATTAGCTGAAAAAATTCTTCCATTAGATTTTAAAACATAATTAACTAAACTTTTAAATAAATTTTCTTTTTTTATTTTATATCTATTAATTAAATCATTAATAACTATAGTATCATCTAAATCATTTAAATATTGTCTTCTAGCATCAAGAGAAGCAAATTCAAAAATTTTAGGAAATCCACCCCATATCAAATAATCAGTTATACTATAGTCTTTTTTTAATTCTTTTGTATATTCAAGTATTTCTTTGTATACAAACGGTCTTATCACAAAAGATACATATCTACCACTTAACTCTTTGGTAAATTCTTTAGATAATAATTTTGAATTAGATCCAGTTATAAATATAGAATTATTGCTTAAACGTAAAGTCTTACAAGCATCTTGCCAATTATCTAAAAGTTGTATTTCATCAAAAAATAAATAACATTTACCTTTCTTTCTATTTTGATCAACATATTCAAGCAATTTACTATCATTTTCAATATTAGATAATACTCTTTTATCTTCAAAATTTAAATATATTATATTATTGCTTTTCTCTTTTATTTCAGCCATTATTTGCTCTAAAATAACTGATTTACCACATCTTCTTATACCAGTTATAATTTTAATTAAATCTGAATCATAAAATTCTCTTATTTTTTTTAAATAATGTTCTCTTTTTATCATTATTATCACCAATTACATTATACTGAAAGATTTTTTAAAAGTCAATAAATCTTTCACTGGCACTGAAAGATTTTTTAAAAAGTAGAAAATCTTTCAGTAGAATTATT
Organism: uncultured Bacilli bacterium; assembly: GCA_947629465.1. Classification (GTDB taxonomy): domain Bacteria; phylum Bacillota_I; class Bacilli_A; order RF39; family UBA660; genus SIG200. The sequence goes on from CANRDZ010000017.1 coordinate 12,768, forward strand.
TTATATTTAAAAAAGCAATTTTAGAAAATTAGTCAAATAAAAAAGACTTTGCAGTCCTTTTTATTTATTAACTTTTTCGATATTAACTAATACTTTAATACCATTTATATTAACTTCTTCACCACCATCAGCTTCTTTTATTTCGGTAGCTAAAGTTTCATTTTTAATATATTCCATAAATTCATTAATAACAGTCATAAATTCTTCACTATTATAATAAATTATTATTCTATCACTAACATCATATTCTTTTGCTTTACGCATATTTTGAATTTTTGAAACAAATTCTCTTGCATGACCTTCATTAATTAATTCATCAGTTAAATTAGTATTTAAAACAATAAATAAATTATTTAATGTTCCAACATTAAAACCTTCTTTTGAAGTTATTTTAATTTCATACATATCATTAGTTATAATAGTATCATTAAATTTAACTTCTTTATTATTTAAAGAGTTTAAATTTTGTCCTTGTAAGAATATTTCATAATCTTTAATTTTAGATCCAAATATTTTACCAACTTCTTTATAATTAGGTTTTAAAGTTATATTCATATATTTATTTAAGTCTTCTTCTCTTAAAACTTCCTTAACATTTAATTCTTCTTTAATTAGAGGTATTAAATCTTTTATTTTATCATAAACATTAGAATCAATTATAGCTTCAGATAATGGCGTTCTTACCTTTATTTTAGCATCTTCTCTCATCATTCTTCCTAAAGATATTAAATTTCTTACTAAATCCATTTTTTCTTCTAATTTAAGATCGATAAGACTAGCATCATATTCTGGAAAATCTTCTAAATGAACAGAATAATTATGAGTAAGTTTTGTATAAATTTCTTCACTTATATAAGGCACTATTGGAGCTATTATTTTAGATAATCCCACTAAAACTTCATAAGTAGTAATATATACAGCTTTTTTAGAATTATCTAATATACTATCCCAAAAACGATTTCTACATCTTCTAATATACCAATTTGATAAATCATCAGAAACAAAACTAGTTATATTTCTAACAACTTTATTCAAATCATATTCTTCATAACCTTCACTTACAATTTTTAATAAACTATTAAATTTTGATAATAACCATTTATCTATTTCTTCTCTATCTTCAAAAGGAATATTACATTCATTTATATCTATATTATCAGTTGTAGCATACATACTAAAGAAATTATAAGTATTTTTTAGAGGATTAAAGAATTTAGAATATACTTCTTTTAATCCATCTTCATCAAATTTAAGCGGTGTCCAAACTGGTGATACATAAGGAATATACCATCTAACAGTATCAGCACCATAATTCTCCATAATTGTAAATGGTTCAATGGCATTACCTTTTGATTTATGCATTTTTTGCCCATTTTTATCTAATAATAATTCATTAACTAAAACATTTTTATAAGGAGATACGCCTTTAACAAATGTAGAAATAACAAGTAAAGAATAAAACCAGCCTCTTGTTTGATCAATTCCTTCACATATAAAATCTGCTGGAAATTGACTATCAAATAATTCTTTATTCTCAAATGGATAATGATATTGAGCAAAAGGCATTGCTCCTGAATCAAACCAACAATCAATAACATCTTTAACTCTATTCATTTCTTTTCCACACTTTGGACATTTAATATGAATATCATCAACATATGGTCGATGTAAATCAATGGTCATATCTACTTTTTCTATAGCTTTTTCACATAATTCTTCTCTAGAACCAATCATTTCATCATAACCACAAGCACATCTCCATAAAGGAAGTGGTGTTCCCCAATAACGACTTCTAGAAATAGCCCAATCATTTAAATTTTCTAACCAATTACCAAATCTTTTTTCACCAACAAAAGATGGATACCAATTAACGCTTTTATTATTATTAATTATTTTATCTTTTAATTTAGTGACTTCTAAATAAAATGATGGTTTTGAATAATATAAAAGAGGAGATTTACAACGCCAGCAATGAGGATAATTATGAACCATTTTTTGTTTTTTAAACAATTTATCATTTTCTTTTAAATATTTAATTACTTCTATATCAGCATCAAATACAAGCATGCCTTTCCAAGGACCTTCATTATAACAACCATCATCCCCTACTGGATTCAAATAAGGTAAATTATATTTTTTTCCTACCGCAGCATCATCAGCACCAAAAGCTGGAGCTATATGAACAATACCTGTACCATCTTCCATTGTTACATAATTATCACATGTTACAAAGAAAGCTTTTTTATTAACTTTAAGTTCTGGTATTAATTGTTCATATTCCATATATTCTAAATCTTTACCAATATATGTTTCTAATATTTCATAATCATCTCCTAATACTTTAGTTGCTAAAGCTTTAGCCAAAATAAATTTATAATCTTTAGATTTAACTAAAACATATTCTTCATTTGGATTAACACATAATGCTACATTAGAAAGTAAAGTCCATGGAGTTGTTGTCCAAACTAAAAAGTAAATATCTTTCCCTTTTTTCTTCATAGGAACAATTACGGTTTCAACAGTATCTTCTTGATATCCTTGGGCTACTTCATGACTAGCAAGACCTGTTCCACATCTTGGACAATATGGTAAAATTTTACTACCTTCATAAAATAATCCTTCATCAAAAAATTTCTTTAATATCCACCATTCTGTTTCAATATAATTGTTATCGTAAGTTATATAACGATTATCTAAGTCAATAAATTGACCCATATTATTGGTTAAATCACGAAAGGCTTTTTCATTTTCCCATACAATATTTCGGCACTCTTCATTGAATTTTTTAATTCCATAAGCTTCAATATCTGATTTATTTTTAAATCCTAATTTTTTTTCAACTTGTACTTCAACAGGAAGACCATGAGTATCCCAACCAATTTTTCTTAATACTTTAAATCCTTTCATAGTTTTATATTTACAAAAACTATCTTTCAAAAATTTTGAAACCATATGATGAAGACCAGGCATTCCATTAGCAGTAGCAGGACCATCATAAAAGACCCAATAAGGTTTATCATTTCTGTTTTCAATACATCTATCTAATATATTATCCTTTAGCCATTTTTCACGAATATCTTTTTCAACTAAAGAAACTTTTCTATTATCAAGACTTTCAAAATTTTTCATTTTATCACTCCTCCTAATAAAAAAATTCATAAACAAAAGGGCGCTTATTAGCACGGTACCACCTTTATTTATGAATAATATTCATCTTTTTTATGTATAACGCCATAAAACGGATTATTTTACTAAAATTCAAATAATCAACTCCCAAGTGATATAAATTAAATAACATTTATTAGTTTCCACCAACCACTAACTCTCTTAAAACTCCATTTAATTTACTTATCTTGCTCTTTGTTTTTATAAAAATTTACACTTTAAATTATATGCAAATTAATCCCTAATGTCAACAATTTTATAAATGTTAAAAACTAGTAATTATTTTTCAATATTAAATTTACTTTGCATTTCTTCTAAAAATTTAGGATTTTCAAAATAATCAATTTGCATATGATTTTTTACCTTTTTTAAAGTTTCATTAGCTTTTATATTTGCCTTTTTAGTTCCTTCTTCTAAAACTTTTAAAACATAATCTAAATTATTAATTAATTCTAATTTTTTCTCTCTAATTGGAGTTATTAAATCACATAATATAGAGCTTAAAAATCTTTTTATAGTTACATCGCCTAAACCACCTTTTTTATAATGATTTTTTAATTCATCCAAATTTTTATATTCTGGTAAATATTTTTGAAAATCATCATCTTTACAAAATACATCTAAATAAGTAAAAACAACATTTCCTTCTACTTTACCTGGATCTGTAACTTTAATATGATTTGGATCAGTATACATTTGCATTACTTTTTTATTAATTTCTTCATTAGAGTCATCTAAATAAATACAATTTCCTAAACTTTTACTCATTTTGGCTTTTCCATCAATTCCTGGAAGTCGTCTTGCCTTAATACTGTCTGGCAAAACCTCTTTTGGCTCTACTAAAGTATCACCATAAATTCGATTAAATGAATGAACAATTTCTTTAGTTTGTTCAATCATAGGTAATTGATCATCTCCTACTGGAACAATGGTAGAATTAAAAGCGGTTATATCAGCAGCCTGACTAACAGGATAATTAAGAAATCCAGAAGGAATACTTTCTTCAAAACCTCTTAATTTTATTTCTGATTTAACTGTTGGATTACGCATCAATCTTGATAAAGTAACTAAATTCATATAATAAAATGTTAATTCAGTTAAAGCACTAACTTCAGATTGAATAAAAATGGTGACTTTTTTAGGATCAATACCGCAAGCTAAATAAAAAAGAGCAACTTCTAAAACATTATCTCTAACTTTTTTAGGATTATCAAAATTATCGGTAAGAGCTTGCGCATCAGCAATCATAATATACATTTCATCATAATTGCCTTCATTTTGTAATTTAATTCGATTTAAAATAGAACCAACATAATGTCCTAAATGAAGTTTTCCTGTTGGTCTATCACCTGTTAATATAATTTTTTCCATTTAATCACCTACTTCTGTAATTATATCATTAAATAATTATTGTTTCTATATATTATGAATATAAATTAATAAGCCAAAATAAATTAAAAATCATAATTTAATATAGGAAGTGATTTAATGATAATTTATGAAACCGATTCTAAAAAAGTTAAAAAAGGCCAAATATTTGTAGCCATTAAAGGTCATACAGTTGACGGACATAATTTTATTGAAGAAGCAATTAATAATGGAGCTAGTAAAATAATTGGCGAAAAAGATTTAAATTTAACTATACCTTATGAAAAAGTATTAGACAGTAAGAAATATTTAAAAGAACATTTATTTAATGAATATAGTAATCAATTTAAAAATTTAAAAATAATAGGTATAACTGGGACTAATGGCAAAACAACAAGTTGTTATTTAATTTATCAAATGTTACAAAAATTAGGTAAAAATGTTTCTTATATAGGAACAATAGGTTTTTATCACAACGATGAATATATTGCCTTAAATAATACTACCCCTGATATTTTAACATTATATAAATTATTACTTCATTCAATAGATTTAAATGTCGAATACATTGTTATGGAAATATCTAGTCATAGCTTATATGAAGAAAGAATCAAAGGCTTAAAATTAGATGCAGCTGCCTTTACTAATTTAACCAGTGAACATTTAGATTTTCATAAAAGCATGGATGGATATTTAGAAAGTAAATTAAAAATATTAAATTATTTAAAAGATAATGCTACTATTATGTTAAATGATGATGATAAATATTCTAGTTATTTTAAAAAAAATAAAAATTTTCAAACTTATGGTTTAAATGGTGATTATAAAATTATCAAATATGATATTAAACCAAATTATACTAATTTAAAATTTTCTTATAATAACAATTTTTATAATGTTGAAACAAATTTAACTGGTGTATTTAATATATATAATTTTTTAACTGCATTAAGTATTTTAAATAATTTAAACTTTAATATTAATGATTTAATAAAAATAAGTAAAGATATATATCCTCCCAAAGGAAGATGTGAAACCTATACTATTAATCATAGTTATGTTGTAATTGATTATGCTCATACTCCCGATGCAGTTAATAAAGTAATTAATGCTTATTTAGAATTACCTCATAATAAAATTATTACCATCCTTGGTTGTGGTGGAGACCGTGATAAATTTAAAAGACCATTAATGGGTAATATTGCTACTAATAATTCTGATTATGTTATATTTACTAATGATAATCCTCGAAATGAAAATGAAAAAGATATAATTAATGATATTATCAAAGATAATAAAAACAGTAATTATGAAATTATTTATGATCGTAAAAATGCTATTTTAAAAGGTTTAAGTTTATTAAAAGAAAATGATATTTTATTAATATTAGGTAAAGGACATGAAAACTATCAATTAATTAAAGGAATTAAATATCACTTTGATGATTCCCAAATTGTTAAAGAATATATTAATAATAAAAAATAATTTTTATTTAACTATTTTCTTTTATCATTTTAATAATAACATTTTCTAAATATTTTAATTTATCTTCACTTTTTATTTTTTCTAAATAAATAGGTTTACCATATATTATTTTAGGCCTACTCCATAATTTAATTTTTCCAATTATAACAAAAGGAATAATTGGAGCATTACTTTCTGTAGCCATTTTTATAACTCCTGGTTTAAATGGCAAAATAATGCTATTTTTATGAAAAGTTCCTTCTGGAAATATACCTATTACTTCTTCTCTTTTTAATAATTCTATAGATTTTCTTAAAGCCCCTGGACTTTTTCTATCTCTATCAACAGGTATTAAATGCATTCCTTTAAAAATAAAACCAAATGGACCATTAAATAATTCTATCTTACCTAAAATATGAATAACTCTTTTAGTACTTCGAAATAAAAGGTAAGAATCTAAATTACTTGTATGATTTCCTGCTAAAATACATCTCCCCTCTAGGGGAATATTTTCTTTTCCAATAACTTTATCAAAAAAAAGTAAATGACCAACATTTCTAATAATAAAAGTTATAATATTATAAAAAATATAATTTTCATCTTTCATAAACATCACTTAATTTATTATAACAATTATATATTTAAATATCAATTTATCTAATTTTTTTTAAAATATATTGATTATCTTTAAATTCTTCTATATACTTTGAATCATCTAAACATAAAGCTAAAACCGGTTTATTATCATTTATTTCTATATTTACATTTAAATGTTTTCTTTCTTCTCTATCTAAAAGTCTACTATTTAAATAAGAGTATAACCTACTCCTTTCATATATACAATTTACTTGTCCTAAATTTAGTAAATATTGATTATAAAATGATAATTTTTTAACGATTATATTGTAATAATCATTTATTTGAACATTAAAATAACGACTAATTTTACTACGAACAGCAAAAGTTTTATGTAATTCTTCAATAAAACAATTTAAATACATATCTAATTCAAATAATTTTAATTTTTTATCTATACTATAAAGATAAGAATCAGGGAGATTAGTAAAAGTTATTGGGCAATCTTTTAAACTTTTAAATGTTGGTTTAATACCAAAATATAATGGTTTTAAACCATATTGATTTCTAAATAAATCATTTAAAAAATCTAAATAATAGTAACCATAATCACCTAAAACAGCCAAAATATATAAAGGAGGATTTGTATTAGCAGTAATAATTTCTGATTCTATATTAAACTTTTTAAATAAATCATGATAAAATTCAACTAAAGTTATACATATTACATTTGGTAAAGTAACATTTAATCCATTTTCAATTAATTGTTTCTGTTCTTCATTTGAAAGTAAAAAATATTTTAAATCTCTTTTAAATAAAGGTGCTAATTTTATATATAAAAATCTTATTATTTCATCTTTAGTCCAATTAAATTTTATTTGATTAAGTATTTTTTCCATCTTCTCTTCCATTTGCCATCACAGATTATTAATACTATCATAAATTTTATTTAAAGTCTATTAATATTTATTATAAAAATTGATATAATTATTACTAGCTAATGGAGTGATATTATGTTTAGAAATACTTATGTTGAAATAAATTTAACTAATATTAAAAAAAATATTCAAACCTTCATTAAAAAAAATAATGATTATAAATATTATTTTGGTGTTGTTAAAGCTGATTCATATAGTCATTATAATATTTTAACAGTTAAAAGTATAATTGAAGCAGGTTGTAATTATTTAGCAGTATCAAGTTTAGAAGAAGCTTTAAAAATTAGAAAACATATTTCTGATATTCCAATTTTATGCTTAGAAACTATTTCTATTAAATATATTTCTTTATGCTTAAAACATAAAATCACAATTACAGTTAGTAATATAAATTATTTAAATGAATTAATAAAGTATAATTTTAAAGATTTATTAATTCATTTAAAAATTGATACAGGAATGAATAGACTGGGTTTAAGATGTGAAGAAGATGTAAGAAAAGCTTATAAATTAATTCTAAATAGTAATATGATTCTAGAAGGAATATATACCCATATGCATGATCCTTTAAATAAAGATGAAACTAATAAGCAATTTGAAAAATTTGAAATGATGACTTCTAAAATTGATTTAACAAAAATTCCTATTGTACATTTAACTGCAAGTGATGCGACCTTAAATTATCGCCGAAGAAAATATGCTAATGGCTGTAGAATTGGAATAGCTATGTATGGTTTAATGGACACAATTGATAAAGATTTTTTACCAACATTTAGTTTATATAGTAAAGTTTTACAAATAAATAAAGTTAATAATGAAACAATTGGTTATTCAAGCAATTATAAAATTAAAGGAGAAAGTTTAATAGCTATTATTCCTATTGGCTATGCTGATGGTATTATAAGAAAAAATTCTGGTAGAAATGTTTATATAAATGATAAACCATATAAAATTGTTGGCAATATTTGTATGGACATGTTATTTGTAGAAGTTGATGATAATGTTAAAGTTGGTGATAAAGTTACTATTATAAAAAATATAGAACATATAAGAGAAATTGCTAAACATTTAGATACAATTACTTATGAAGTAATTTGTTCAATTGGTAAAAGAGTTCCAAGAATTTATATTAAATAATTTTAAAACTAATTCCTAAAATACCATATTTTTCTTGTTCTTCTAAAGAATAAATACTATTAAAAATTTTAATAAATTCTTCCGGTGTAATATCATTAGAAATTAAATTTTCCATTTTATTATCATTTATTAAATCTTGTATTGTTTTATAATGGGATAATTTAACTACTTTAACTTTAAAAGACTTATTGTAATCATCAAATAAATGAAACGTTATAATATCATTTATTTTTATTTTTTGCCTTTTTTCATCATATAATCTTACTTCTATTCTTTTAGTTCCACTAATAATATAATTATAATAATCTTTTTTTAATTTCATATCAAAGTTATTAACTTCTTTATTCTCATTTTTTATAGTGTCATTTATATTTATTATCTTTTCCATATTAATTTTTTTCACTTCTTTCTAAATAAACAGCTTTTGTTCACTTTTCATTCACTATACTTTTTCAAATTATATAAAATTATTTTATCAATTTATTCGGTAACTTTTCAGCTACCTTTAGGCAACAAAAAAACGAACTAAAAAGTCGGACTAAAATACAAAATGGAGCGATAACTTTACTTATGAATTGACTTCAAAAAGTTAGATATAAATTTAACGAACTCACAGTTCATTTAAACATTTATTTCTAAAATTAATTGGATTAGTTTTTAATCTAGTAACAATTCTAGTCTCGTTATAATATTTTATATAACTATGAATCTCTTTTATTAAATCTTTAGAATTTTCATATTTATATTCTTTATTATATCATATTTCTTCCTTTAATCTACCAAAAAAATTTCCTTTTCTACTCATTGATTGAATTATTTTATATACAAAATAAAAAATATTATCAATATTTTCGGTCACTTTTCGTTCATTATATTTTTTTAAAATCAAATTATAAAAAATTATTTTATCAATTTATTCGGCAATCTTTTGACAACTTTTCAGCAATAAAAAAACGAACCATAATGGTTCGAAATAATTCAACATGGAGCGATTGTAGAAGATATCTACAACTTTTACTCATAACGATTTAATATATAGTAAATCAATCAATTTTATTTTAACATATAATATATATTTTTACCAGAACCTGTTTGTATTAAAATATTGTCATCAATCATTTTATTTAGAATATCATTTGCTCTTGTTTTAGAAACTTCTAACAAAGCTTCAACTGTTAATCTATTTATTTTATTATTTTTCTTTAAGTATTTTACTATTTGCTCTTCCTGTGTTAAATTTGATGGCAACAATTGTATATAGTCATCAACATCAATATAATTTACATTAAATAATGTTACTTTAAAGGCATTATCAGAATCTAATATTAAAGGTTTCTTTTCATATTCTTGATAGGATTCTAAAATTCTTCCTATTCCTGTCCCAAAACTTTCAACATATCTTAATCTATAAAAAATATTTGCTAAATTTGGATTTCGTGATTCTGATACCCCAGCATATAAATCTTTTAGACTTATTCCTTTTACTAGTCCACCCAAAGAGGTAATTTCATAGTGATCATCAAAAAGAGAAATTAAAATACTTCCTGTAAAATTATAATCTCTATGAATAACTGCATTCAATAAAGATTCTCTTAAAGCATATTCTGGATAATCTCTTATATCTTGTCTTTCTAAACCTACTATCTTACCTTTAGTCTTATTGTATAAATCTAAATATTCATAAGTATCATTTACTTGTTTTAAAACTGAACCAGTAAATTCTTTTCTATCTTTAAATTCAATTTTATTATTCCCATTAAAAATAGCACATTTTATAGAGTAGGGGCATTCATCTGATAAAAGTAATCCAAGGTTTGTATATTGACCATTTAAGTTTGTTATATTTAAAGATTTAAATTTGTTATCATTTATTTCAATATTATGTTTTTTTAATGCTTCTTTTAAGTATTCAAAATGCAAATTTTGATTGATCGAAATATTATTTTCAAATGAATTGCTATTACTTTCTAATAACATCTTTTTGATAACTTCTTCACTAGCTTGAACTGAAACATTACCATGTCTTAAATACACACCAGATGATTTTAATCCTTTTTCTGCTAAATAATAAGGTTTATTGGGAGCCTCACTAACTTTTACTATAATAATATCTTTATTTTCTATATTTTCAATATATATCTTTGTATAAAGAGTTAAATCAGAGCATATTCCTTCACGAATCATTCCACTTAATGCCTCTAAATCTTTTTCAGCATTTTTTAATCCAATGATTTTACCGTTATCATCAATTCCTATATAAATTGTTCCATCATTAGAATTAGCAAAAGCAACTACTTCTTTCTTTATATCTTTTGTAAGTTCAACTTTTAATTCAGTCTTTTGATCTTCCTTATACATTTTCATCACCAATTATATTATATACAAAATAAAAAGTATTATCAATGTATTCGGCCACTTTTCGACCACTTTTCGACCACATATCATTTTGGCATTAAAAATCCACCCCTAAAAGAGGTGGATTTTCTCAATGGCCTATAAGGCCTGTTACTGGCTGCCATCATTTGGTG
>CANRDZ010000018.1 GCA_947629465.1 uncultured Bacilli bacterium
AACCCGAGAAGGAAAACTCGTAAAAACCTCATAGACTTAAACCCGGAAGAGAATATGTTTCTCTTCTTTTAATTTGAAAAAAATAATTGACAAAATTGTGTAAAGTGAAAATGGAATTTATAAAGTTTAAAATAATTTATTTACTTTTAACGAGGTTTCAAGTATAATAGTGGTAGACAGTGGATATCTGTGGCAGAAAGTGGGTGATATAAATGTTCATGGGCGAATATCATCACAACATTGATGAAAAAGGTAGAATTGTCTTACCAGGAAAATTTAGAACTGATGATATGACAAAAATTGTAGTTACTCGTGGTTTAGAAAAGTGCCTTTATCTTTATACCATTGAAGACTGGAATAAAGTTGTATCAAAATTGAATACTTTACCTTTTACTAAAAAAGACGCTCGAGCATTTATGAGATCATTTTTTGCAGGTGCCTCTGTATGCGAATTCGACAAAATGGGTCGAATCAATATTACCTCCCCGTTGGTTAGCTACGCCAATCTCGAAAAAGAATGTGTCGTGATTGGCGTAAATGACCGCATAGAAATATGGAATGAGAATATTTATAATGCTTATATGGAAGATAATGCATCAAAATTGGAAGAAATTGCTGAAAATTTGTTTGAGGTAAAAGATGAAACATTATAGTGTTATGCTTAATGAAGTAATTGAAAACTTAAATATAAATCCAAATGGAATTTATGTTGATGCTACTCTTGGTTATGCTGGAATGAGTAAAGAAATATTAAAAAAATTAGATAAAGATGGTTTACTTATTGGGATAGATCAAGATGAAGAAGCAAGAGAATATTCTGATCAAATATTAAGAAAAATTGGGAGTAATTATAAAATATTACCTATTAATTTTAAAGATATGAAAGAAAAATTACAAGAAATAGGGATTAATAAAATTGATGGTGTAATTTTTGATTTAGGTTTTTCTTCACCACAAATTGATGATGAAAAACGAGGCTTTTCTTTTATGAGTGATGCTCCTTTAGATATGCGAATGAATTTAGATAGTAAAGTAAAAGCTAAAGATATTATTAATAGTTATAGTGAAAATGAATTAGCTAAATATTTCTTTCTATATGGAGAAGAAAAACTATCTAAAGTAATTAGTAAAGGAATTGTAAATAAGAGAAAAGAAAAAGAAATTGAAACTACATTTGAATTAGTAGAAGTTATTAGAAATTCTGTTGGAGCTAAATATTTTTATAATAATCATCCAGAAAGAAAAATATTTCAAGCTTTAAGAATTCTAGTTAATGATGAGTTAAATGTATTGGAAAATGCTTTACCACAGGCAATAGATATGTTAAATAAGGGTGGTAGAATATGTGTTATAACTTTTCATTCATTAGAAGATAGAATAGTGAAAAATATATTTAAAAAATATAGTGAAGTAAATGAAATTGTAAAAGGAATTCCTAATATACCTTTAGAATATAAGCCATTAATTAAATTAATTAATAAAAAGCCTATTGTTTGTAGTGAAAAAGAATTAGAAGAAAATAGTCGTAGTCATAGTGCTAAATTACGAGTTATAGAAAGGATATAAAAATGAATAAGAAAAAGACTAGATTAAAATTTTTAAAAGGTGAAAAATTAATGTATGTTTTAACTTTGTTATTACTTATTTCTATACCGGTAGCTAATATTTTTACAAAAGCATTATTATCTAAAACGACTATAGAAACTGAAAAATTGCAAAATAAAATAGCTAAACAAGAAGATATAAATGAGGGGTTAGTTATGCAAAAAGATGAACTTGTTAGTATGGAAAATATTCAAAAAATAGCTGAAGAATATGGACTTTCTTATCGTAGTGATAATATTGTAAAAGTTCCATACGATAGCGAAAATTAGGAGGCATTTTAAATGAGAAAAGTTACAGTAAGAATACCAAAAGTACTTATTTTTATTGTGGCTTTTCTTTTTTGTGGCATAATTATTAAATTATTTTATGTAGCGTTAAGTAGCAATATAGATGGAATTAATTTAAAACAATTTGTTAGTAATAGAAATACTAAAGAAGAAACTATTTATGCTAAAAGAGGAAATATTTATTCTAGTGATGGGAAAGTTTTAGCATCAATGGTTAATTCTTATACTTTAATTGCTTATTTAGAGCCATCTAGAACAACTGATCCAAATGATCCTCAACATGTTATTGATAAAGAAGCTACTGCAAAAATGCTTAATGAAGTTTTAGGAGTTGATTATAATCATGCTATAAAACAACTTAATAAAGATGCTTATCAAGTTGAATTTAATGGAGCAAAAGAAATAAGTGAAACTAAAAAAAATGAAATAGAAGCTTTAAATATGCCAGGAATAGATTTTATTGCAAGTCAAAAAAGAAATTATAATATGGGTTCTTTTGCTTCTTATATTTTAGGATATGCTAAAAAAAATGATGAGGGTGAAATTATTGGCGAATTAGGAATAGAATATGCTTATAATAAAATATTAAAAGGACAAAATGGTAAACTTACTTATGAAGCAGATGCTTATGGATATAGGTTACCTACTGCTGAAGTAATGAGTGAAGAAGCTATACCTGGAGATGAAATTTATTTAACTCTTGATAGTAAAATTCAATTATTTGCTGAAAATGTTACAGATACTTTGGGTAAAAATGTTAAAATGGATTGGATGATATTTACAGTAATGGATGCTAAAACAGGGGCAATTGTAGCTAGTAGTACTTATCCTGATTTTAATCCTAATGATTTAAGTACATTAGAAAATTATGTTAATCCTTTAGTAAGTTATCCATATGAACCAGGAAGTGTTATGAAAGTATTTACTTGGGCTTCTGCAATTGAAGAAGGAAAATATGATGGTTCAACTGAATATTTATCAGGTAGTATTAAAGTTGGTGATTATATTATAAAAGATCATATCGCTGGTGGATGGGGTACAATTAATTATGATAAAGGTTTTGCAAATTCATCTAATGTAGCAGCTACTCTTATATCAAAAGGTTTAGGAATAGATGCTTTAACTAAATATTTGAATAATTTAGGTTTTGGAAGTAAAACAGGAATAGAATTATTTAGTGAAGATGGAAATGATGCTGAAGCTAATGGGGTAATAAATATAAAAGGAGAAGTAGGTCTTGCTACTGCATCTTTTGGTCAAGGTATTATGGTTACACCAATACAAATATTACAAGCATTAACAGCTATTACTAATGATGGGACAGTTATAAAACCATATGTTGTTGATAAAATTGTTAATGGAGATAATAAAGTTATTTATCAAGGAAGAAGAACTGAATTAAATAAAGTTTATTCTAAAGAAACTGTTGAACAAATGAAAGATTTAATGTATGAAGTTGTTTATAATGGTTCTTCTAATGGTATATGGAAACCAAAAACAACAACGATGATTGGTAAAACAGGAACAGCTCAAATTGGTTCTAAAAATGGTTATTTAACTGGACATTATGATTATATTCAAAGTTTTGCTGGTATTTTTCCTAAAGAAGATCCTCAATATATTATTTATGTAGCAGCTGAAAAAGCTCAAACTAATGCAGGAACAATTGCAAAAGAAGTTATAAAAGCAGTTGATAATATAGTATCTTATATGGGTTTAGCTAAAGAAGATGATAAAATATCTGATTTAACTATTAATCTTAATAATTATATAAGTAGTGAAGTAAATACAACAGTGGAAGATTTAAAAAATAAAAAATTAAAAGTTTATACTTTAGGTAGTGGTAAATATATTATTAATCAGTATCCTCTTAAAGGTATGAAAGTATTACAAAATAGTAAAGTATTTTTAGTAAGTAATGTTTCAGATTATAAAATGGAAGATATAAAAGGATGGAGTGTAAGTGAAGTTATGACTTATGCTAATTTATTAAAAATAAAATTAGAAATAGAAGGATCTGGTTTTGCAACAAGTCAAAGCATAGATGTAAATACTTTAATAACTCCTGATATGGTTTTAAAAGTTTCTTTTTCTAAATAAATATTTATTAAAAAACATATTATTTAATGGTGAATAATATGTTTTTTAATGATATTCATATTAGAATAAGATTTGTTATATTAATAATGTTTATTGCTTTTTTATTAATTATAGGAAAAGTATTTTATATTCAGGTTATATCTTATAATAAACTTTCTAAAATAACTGAAGATTTATGGAGTAGAAAAATGACTATTAATGCTCCAAGAGGAGATATAGTTGATAGAAATGGTAATATTTTAGCAACAAGCGTTGTTACAACAACTATTTATGTTGTACCTAATCAAATTCAAGATAAAGAAAAAGTTTCTAAAGATATAGCAGAAATACTTAATTGTGATTATGATGATGTATATAAATATGTTTCTAAACATAGTAGTATGGAAATTATTAGAAAAGGAATGGATTTAGATAGTGATGTTGCTGATAAAATAGATAAATTAGGATATGATGGAGTTTATTTAGTAGTGGATTCTAAAAGATATTATCCATATGGTGAAACGCTTGCTCATATAATAGGCTTTGTAGGTAGTGATAATCAAGGATTATCGGGTTTAGAGTTAACTTATGATGAGTATTTAAAAGGTACTAATGGAGAACTTAAATATTATAGTGATGGAAAAGGAAATAAATTAGAAATACCAGATAGTTATGTAGAACCAACCAAAGGAATGACATTAAAATTGACTTTAGATATTGAACTTGTTAAAGCAGTTGATAATGAACTTAAAAATGCAATGGATAAATATAATTCTGCGGCAGCATTAAGTATTGTGATGAAGCCTAAAACTGGTGAAATTCTAGCAATGGGAAGTTTACCATCTTTTGATCCTAATAATTATCAAAATTATAGTGAGGAAGTAATTAATAGAAATTTACCTATATGGATGACTTTTGAACCTGGAAGTACTTTTAAAATAATTACTTTAGCATCATCAGTAGAAGAGAAAACAGTTGATCTTTTTAAAGATACTTTTACAGATACGGGAGCAATAACTGTTGATGGAGGAACCCTACATTGCTGGAAACATGGAGGGCATGGAACACAAACTTATTTAGAGGTAGTAGAAAACTCTTGTAACCTAGGGTTTTATTAAGAGATACTTATTTTTTTTTGGAAAATTTTTATAAAAATATTGTCTTATATTGTCGAAAATGTTATAATCTATTATAAGATGATAAGGTACAGAAGTTATCTTATAGTTGGAGGCAGTATGAAAAAAAGTCAAAATAAGAAAAAAGGGTTACTTGGTAAGATATTTAAAATATGTTTTTTTACAATTGCTTTTATTATATTACTTTTTGCAGTAATTATTTTATTTAAAGCTAATAGTGATCCTGATAAGGTACCTGATGTTTTTGGATATAAACCAATGATTGTATTATCAGGTTCAATGGAAACATCAATTCATACTGGGGATTTAGTCTTTGTTAAAATGGTTGATACTAATACTTTAAAGAAAAATGATGTTATTGCTTTTAGAAATGAAGAAGATTCAGTAACAACCCATAGAATTATTGATATTGTTTTTGAAGATAATATTAAATATTTTAAAACAAAAGGGGATGCTAATAATACTGAAGATGCTAATTTAGTTAAAATGAGTGATGTTGAAGGTATTTATGTAGCTAGAATACCAAAAGTTGGTAATTTCTTAATGTTTATGCAAAAACCTATTGGGTTAGTATTAGTTTTATTAGTAATTTTAGTTGTTGGTTTAATATGGTTATATATTGTTAATAAAAAAGATGAAAAGAAATTTAAAATTGAAGATGAAAAAGAAAGATTAGAATTTGAAGAATATAAAAGAAGAAAAGCAATGGAAGAAGAAGGTAAGGGGGATAAATTAAATTGATATAAAAAGCTTTTTGCTTTTTATATATAAATAATATTAATATTATTTATTAAATTCGAAGTGGAGGAGGTGAAAAATAATGAATAAAAAATCAGTAATATCAGTAATGGTAGTAGCTATGTTACTTACAGTTTCATTATATTTTGTAGGAGGTACTTACGCTAGATATATTGATAAATTTGAAGGAACTGCTTCAGCTAAAATAGCTAAATGGAGTGTTAAATTAAATGAAAGTGAAAGTAAAGATGCAAGTACAGTATTAACTGGATTAGAATGGATTTTAGATCCAAATCAATACGTTGCTGAAGGTGTAATTGCTCCTGACAGTTCAATGTCTGCTGAAGTAAAACTTGATTTAGCAGGTACTCAAGTTGCAGTAGATGTTTTTGGTAGTGTTAATACTGAAGGTTTAACTGATATAATTGGTACTTCTAATATTACGGTTAAAATGACAGTAGATGGTAAAGATGTAAATGCTGCTGCTCAAACAGAACCAACAATTGCAGTTGGTGCAATTGAAGGCTCTCATACTGTAAAAATTACTGTTTCTTGGGAAAATGATGAAGCTCAAAATGCAAATGATACTAATTTAGGAAAAACTGTTACAAAATTAGATTTACCAGTAAGTTTAACAGTTCAACAACATATTGCTGCAGAATAATAAAAATTAGGAAGTTTTATGAACAGTTTAAAACTTCCAGTAAAGTTTATAACATGTTATAGGCTTTACTGGGGGCTTTAATCTTTTAAAAAAATTAAAAGAAGAAAAGTGGTGGTATATAAATAATGAGTGAACAAGAAAAAGATGAAATAGAGAAATTAGAAAAGAAAAATGAAAGAAACTTTATTGTATCTATTTTAATTTTAATTCTTTTAATAATAATTATATTTTTACTTGTTAGAAATTTAGGATTTATAGACCATCGTCCACGTATACCAACAGGAAATGTAGATATATTTGATATTATTTTTAAAAATGATTGTAATAATAATTGTTGTAATTGTAATTGTAATACTAATTGCCCTAGTTGTGATGAAGATGAACCAGGATTTAAACCAGAAGATAATGATAATCCGGAAGATACAGGTATAGATGTTTTTGATAAAGAAACAGAATATGGAAATAATACTAAATTAAATATTTTTTCTAAAACTAGTTATTATGTAGTTGATGGTAAAATAGCACCAGGATCAGAAAATGCTTATCAATTTGTTATTCGAAATAATAATGATTTTAATATTAAATATAGTTTAGAATTAACAGAAACAAATAAATTCAATATTAATATGAAATATCGTTTAAAATTAAATGATAAATATATTGTAGGTGATGAAAATAATTGGGTTAGTTATGAAGAATTAGATCAATATAATTTAGCTCTTGCAAGTAATACATACGATATATATACATTAGATTGGAAGTGGTTTGAAGGTAGTAATGATACAGAAGTTGGAATAAATATTGATTCTTATTATAGATTAGATATAAAAATTGTGGCTTCTAGTTACTAAATTTACTAAATAAAGATAAGGAGGTAGTTAAATGGCAACTAAAAAAAAGTATAGACTTAAGAAAAAAGTTAAAAATTTCTTAATATTTTATAGTTTTATTTGTGTTGTATTTATATCATCTTATACATTTTCTAGATATATTACTGCTACCTCTGGAAATTTAGAATTAAAGATTGCGAGATTTAATGTATTAGTTAATGATACTAATGTTTTAGCAGATAATCCATTTATTCTTAATTTAAGTCCTAATAGTAATACTTTAAATAATAAAATTGTTCCTAATACAACTGGTTATTTTGAAATTATAATTAATCCTAATGGAACAGAAGTAAGTTTGGAATATGAATTTAATTTTGATTTAAGTAAGTTAGATGAGAATTTTCATTTAACTAAATTTGTTTTAAATGATAAAGATGAAATATTACTTACAGATAATGTTGTTAAAGGAGATTTACTTTTACCTAGTACTAGTCAAGGATTTACAGAAAGTGATGCTTTAAATATTAAAGTTTATTGGGAATGGAATGAAGAAGAAGATATAGTAAATCCAGTTATTTCATCTAAAAATATTGTTGTTACATCTGTAATTAAACAAAAAATTGCATAGGAGGGAAGATGAAAAAAAGACATTTAAAAAAAGAACCAATTTATACTTTTATATTTTTGGTTAGTGTATTATTTATATATACTTTTAATGTTACATCTAGCCGTTATTTAGGAGAAATATCTTCTGATAGTGAAGTTTTAGCAGTACCAAGAATTAGTTTAAATGAAACAGAGGCTACTTATGATTTAACTAATATGATACCAGGAGATGTAAGAGAATTAGAATTTTTAGTTACTAATGAAGAAGATAGTCAAATTAATGAAGTGTTATTAAGTTATGATTTAGAGTTTGTTATAGAAGGTAATTTACCACTTACTTTTAAATTATTTGATGAAAATAATGAAGAAATTAGTTTATTAAATAATAAAACTAGTGAACAACAAATTGGTTTTGGATCTTTGGTAAGTAGAAAATATAAATTACAAGTTATTTGGGATAGAAGTAAAAACAGTAATGAATATGTTAATCAAACTGGTAAATTACAAATTAATTTAAGAGCTATTCAAGTTATTTAGGAGGTATATGGTAAAGGTAAAAAAAATAACAAAAATTATATTTTGGGTAATATTATTTTTAATAGCGTTATATAGTTCGATTATAATTATTGAAAAGTTAATCTGGAAAGATAAAACACCAAATTTTTTTGGTTATAAAAACTTTATTGTTTTAACAGGTAGTATGGAACCTACATTAAATATTGGTGATATAGTTATAGTAAAAGAAACTGATGATATTAAAGTTAATGATATTATTTCATTTAAAGTTAGTAATTCAGTTGTTACTCATAGAGTAACTGATATAAGACATGATGATGAAAATAATTTGAGTTATATTACTAAAGGGGATGCAAATAATGGTTATGATAATGAAATAATAGAATTAGAAGATATTGAAGGTAAATATGTTTTTAAAATTCCTAAATTAGGTAGTTTAATAATGTTTTTTCAAAAACCTATAGGTCTTGTAATATTATTATTAATTTTGGGAGTTGTTTTATTTATAAATAGTATAATACCAAATAAAAAAATAGAAAGGAAATAGTATGAAGAAGCAGATTACTCTTATATTTATTGTTTTATTGCTTTTTATAGCGTCTTTTGATAATGGCACTTATAGTCGCTATGTTTTAACAAGAAACATAAATACTGAAGTATCATCTGCTCCTTTTTATTTCAATGCTGAAAGATATGCAACAACAATTAATTTTCCAAGAACTGATAATCAAAAAGATTTTGATCAAATATTAACAGAAGAAACACCAGTTAAATTTAAAATAAGTAATAATGATGGAAGTAATTTTAATAATTATCAAGTTACTTATGAAATATCAGTTGTAGGTAGTAGTAAATTTACTCTTTCCGAGGGAGAAACAGTAACTAAAACAATTGATGGAGGATCACTTAAAAATGAAGATATTACAGTTACTTTAAAAATTAAAGATTTAACTAAAACAGATGATACAGTTAAAATAAGAGTAACATCGACATTCCCTTATAGTAAAACATTTGAATTTGATTATAAAGTAACACAAGATGGTGCTATTCAATATATAGAAGATTTAGTTGATATGGCATTAGGAATAAGGAATAGAGATAATCCAAATAATTTAAAAACAGCAGATATTCAAAACGAGAGATTTAAAATGACTAGGGATTTAGATTTTAATGATAGTTCTAGTTATAAAGATTCAACTAGTGATGCTTATGGTGATATAAATGGAAATAGTACTTTTGGGGAAAATATTTATAATGAAGTAACATCAGATACCGGATTTTTACCAATTGGTGAATTGGATCATCCTTTCCAAGGAGCATTTAATGGTGGAGGTTATACAATAAATAACTTGCATATTCATAAAGCTTTACAATCTAATATAGGTTTTTTTGGAACGATTCAAAATGCAACAATTAAAAATTTAACAATTAAAAATGGGTATGTTTATAATGAAAATCAAACCGCAGGAATGCTTGTAGGAAAAGTCGTACATAGTGTTATTGAGTATGTTACTGTTTCTGGAAATACAGTTATGTCTGTCGATACCGTTCATACTACTCAAGATACTTATACTGGTGGTATTGCTGGATATGTTTCTGAAGGTTCAACCGTTTCATATTGTAAAAATTATGCAAACGTTACAACACAATTTACTGGTGATTATAATAATTATTCTGGTCCGGCAGGAGGTATAGCGGCATGGATGTCTACTTCAAATGTCGACCATTGTGAAAATTACGGAACGATTACCGGTCAAAGGTATATTGGTGGAATTGCTGGATTTTTCGCTATGCATGATGCGACTGATGAAAACGGTTATGGAACTGCTAGCGATTGTATTAACCATGGAACAGTTAAAAGTTATATAACAACTTCATCTGGTACGTTGGGTTATTATGTTGGAGGAATAATTGGTTATAATAGGGCTCATGGTGTGGTTCAAAATAATATTAATTATGAAGATGCGGTTGTTTCTGGTATTAGTGGTGTTGGAGGAATTGTCGGCAATAATGCTAAGATAGGTACTGCTATAGGTACAGTTAGAAACAATACCAATTATTCTAGTAATATTACTGGTGGAGCAACAGCTCATGGTATTGCTGGATCATGGACAGGTTATTCTGGTAAAACGGGGACTGATACGTATGGAAACGTTAATAGTCCTAAATAATTACTTATTGTTTAATTATAATGCATAGTGTTGAATTAAATTTATGATTTATAAAAATGAAAGGATTATAATATGAAAGAAAAAATAATATTGTTTTCATTAGGTATTTTATCTATTGTATCTTGTTTATTTTACAGCTTTTTAAAGAGTGACAATTTTGTTAAAAATAGGTTATTATCTTATGTTGAAGAAGGTGTGGATGTTAAATACACACCTTCTTCGGATCATATTAATGTTATTCTTAATATAAATGATATTAATATTGATAGATGTAATTTTAGCATTGATAATAAAGAAGCTGTAGAGATAAAAAATGTTAGTGGTAAATGTAGTTATAATTTTGACAAATTAGAATCTAATCAAGAATATAAAATTAGTGTAAGCTTAATAAATAAGGATAATTCTAGTACTAAAGTTTTTGAAGAAACAATTACAACTTTAACTAATTTATCTGATTATGTTATATCATTAAAAAATGATATATTAAGTCAAAATAATTTATATTTTCATGATTCACATCTTACTAGTGGGGCTCAAGATGATTCATATCGTTATAGTGGAAATGACGTTAATAATTGGGTTTGCTTTGGTACTAGTAAAGATGAATGTAAAATAGATAATTTGTATAGAATAATAGGAACTTTTAAAAATGAATATGATAATAAGTATCAAATTAAATTAATAACATCAGATTATGCGAGTGAAGAATCATTAGGAATAAATGGTAATAGAAATAATACATATGAATTTGGAATAAATGCTAATTAT
Organism: uncultured Bacilli bacterium; assembly: GCA_947629465.1. Classification (GTDB taxonomy): domain Bacteria; phylum Bacillota_I; class Bacilli_A; order RF39; family UBA660; genus SIG200. The sequence goes on from CANRDZ010000018.1 coordinate 11,401, forward strand.
AAAGGAAATAGAGAAAAAATACATACATATTATTGGATAAATCAAAGTGAAAGTATTAGTAACAATTGGAATGATAGCTTATTAAATAGTGTTAATTTAAATGAAAATTTTTATGAAAATTTAGGTGAATGGAAATATATTGTTTTACCATTAAATTGGATAATTAAAGGATTAAGTGAAAATGAGTTACAAAATGGAAATGCAAGTGATATATATAAGAGCGAATTATTTTATAATGATTTAAGTAATAATATTTATAATGATGAAATAGGCTTGTTATATGTCTCTGATTATATGTATGCTGCTTATCCTAAATATTGGTTAATAAAAGCAAGCGATTTTAATGAGTCTAATAATGATAATTGGCTACATTTGGGTGCAAATGAATGGACCATTTCAAAGAATAGTGATAATGGTAGTAAAGTTTTTTACATAAATGAAAAGGGAAATATTAAATCATTTGAGGGGAATAAAATGTCTTTTGCAATAAGGCCAACATTTTATATTCATGATTATGTAGGTTTTATTAGTGGTGATGGAACTAAAACTGATCCTTTCTTAATTATACCTAACCAAGAGATGCCTAAACATAAAATTAATTATATAGGTTTTGAAAATAATGATAATTATCCTAAAGAAATAACTGATGGTAACGATTTAATTATAACTTTTAGTGAAACTATTGATAAAGATCATTTATTTGTAATGGTTGGTGGCAAAGTTGATGAAAGTTATACTTTTAATAATAATTCTATTGAAATTAAAAATATTAAAGGTGATGTAGAAATATTTAACTTTAATTTACAAATTTTACCTGTTGAAAATCAAATTAATTTTCCAAGAACTAGTGATCCAAATGATTATGATACAATATTAACAACAGAAACACCGGTTACTTTAAAAATAAGTAAAAATATTTATCCGGTTACTTATGAAATATCAGTGGTAAATAGTGATAAATTTACTCTTTCTGAGGGAGAAACAGTAACTAAAACAATTGATGGAGGATCACTTAAAAATGAAGATATTACAGTTACTTTAAAAATTAAAGATTTAACTAAAACAGATGATACAGTTAAAATAAGAGTAACATCGACATTCCCTTATAGTAAAACATTTGAATTTGATTATAAAGTAACACAAGATGGCGCTATTCAATATATAGAAGATTTAGTTGATATGGCTTTGGCAATTAGAGATAGAGCAAATCCTAATAATATAAAAAAATCAGCTGTACAAAGTCAAAGATTTAAAATGACAAGAAATTTAGATTTTAATGATAGTTCTAGTTATAAGGATGCAAGTAGTGATGCTTATGGTGATATAAACGGAAATGATAATTTAGGAGGAAATATTTATAACGAATTAACATCCGATACTGGATTTTTACCAATTGGAGAATTGCAAAATCCATTTATGGGAGCATTTAATGGTGGAGGCCATACATTAAGTAACTTGCGGATTCAAAAAGCATTACAAAAAAATATTGGGTTCTTTGGTACAACTGAAGGAGCAACGATTAAAAATTTAACTATTGAGAAAGGTAATGTTTATAATCATAATCAAACTGCAGGAATGCTAGTTGGAAAATTTGTTGGTGGCTTAATAGAAGATGTTACAATTTCTGGCGATAGTGTTTTATCAACTGACGAACAAAATTTAAAAGAAGATACTTATTCTGGAGGTGTTGTTGGATATGTAACTGATAATGCAACTATTAGGAATTGTGTTAATAAAGCACAAGTAACTACCAAATTTACTGGAGATACAACAGAATATTCTGGCCCGGCAGGTGGTATTACAGGTTGGATGGCTCATTCAACGATTGAAAATTGTCAAAATTATGGGGAAATTATTGGTCAAAGTTATGTTGGTGGTATTGCAGGTTTTTCTGGTATGCAAACTGTTACTGGTGGTAATGGTGGAGGTACAATAACTGGATGTACTAATTATGGAAACGTTCATACTTATTCTGGTGCTGCTGGAAAGCATATTGGTGGAATAGCAGGTTATAATAAACTTGGTGGTTCAATTACTGGGAATACAAATGCTGCTCAAGCTACTGTTAATGGTGTTTCTAATGTCGGTGGAATTGTTGGAAATAATGCTGGTTCACTTACTAATAACACTAATTATTCTAAAAATATAACGGGCAGCACTACAAGTAGTGTAGGGAAAATTTATGGTTTTCAATCAAGCACTGGTACACAATCTGGTAATAAAGATTTATCTAATCAGTAAATGTATTTATACCAATTAAATTTTAATATTAAAAATTAGAGTATTTAATATTCTAATTTTTTTATTTTATTAATATTTTTTTATGGGAGGGATTAAAATTAAGAATTCTATAGAAATGATTATTAATAAAGAATTATATGAAGAAGGGATAATTAGTTTTGAAATTTTTACAAAAATGCAAGAGGAGATATTAAAAGAATTGAAGGATAATAAATGAATATTATTGAGGCTAGAAAAGAATTACTTAAGGGTAAAACTATTTATGATATGCCACTTAAAGTAGCATCTTATGGAAGAGTATCAACTGATAAATTAGATCAAGTTAATTCTTTAGAAAATCAAATTAATTATTTTAAAGATTTAATTAAAGGGGTAAGTAATTGGACTTATGTAAAATGTTATGCTGATGAAGGAATATCAGGTACTCAAGTTAAAAAAAGAGAACAATTTTTAAAAATGATTGAAGATGCTAAAGGGGGGAAAATAGATTTAATCTTAACGAAAGAAATATCTAGATTTTCAAGAAATACAGTGGATAGTATTGAATATACTAATTTATTATTAAAATATGGGGTAATAGTGTTCTTTTTATCGGATAATATTAATACTATTTACCCAGATAGTGAATTTAGACTGACTTTAATGGCTTCGATGGCTCAAGATGAGGTAAGAAAATTATCTGAAAGAGTTAAATTTGGAATTAAAAGAAGTATTAAAGATGGTAAAGTAATGGGTGGTTATTTAACGGGATATATTAAAAAAGATGGTAAATTAATAATTAATGAAGATGAAGCGCCGATTGTAAGAAAACTTTTTTCTTTATATGCTACTGGTAAATATGGTTTTAAAATGATTAGTAAAATATTAAAAGAAGAAGGTTATTATACAAAAAAGGGAAAAGAATTTAGTGATGTAACTTTAAAGAAAATGCTTCAAAATAAAAAATATAAAGGGTATTATACAGCAAATATGAGTTATGTAGATGATTATAAAACGCATAAGAAAAAAAATAATCCGGAAAGTGAATGGATAGTATATAAAGATAATCAAAATAATATACCAGTATTAATAGATGAAAATTTATGGAATAAAGCTAATGAAATATATCAAATGAGGAAAAAATTATGGAATAAAAATAATTTAAATAAAAGTAATTATTTAATTAATAATTCTTTTACCTCTAAATTAGTATGTTCTACACATCAAAACTCTTTTATTAAAGTTGCTAATGGTAAAAGAAAAAATAATCCCGTATGGGTTTGTAATAAATATTTAAGAGAAGGATTAAAGGGGTGTGAATCACCAATTATTTATGAAAAACATTTAAATTATATTTTAAAAACAATTATAAATAATTGTTTTAATAAAAAAGATTTAATTGTTAAAATAGTTAATGATTATAAGAATATTATTGGTAAAGAAAAAAATTATAAGAAAAAACAAAATATAGAAAATAAATTAAATGAAATAAATATTTTAAAAGAAAGATTATTAAATTTAATTTTAAAAGGTGTAATTAGTGAAAGTGATTTTAAAAAGAAACAAGATAATTTAATTAATGAAAAAAATAATTTAGAAAAAGAATTAAAAGAAATAGATGAAGAATTTCAAAATAATTTAATTAAAAAAATTAAAAATGAAATTATAAAAAAATTAAGCGATGATAATTTAATTAATTATATGGATATCTTTATTAATAGGATTATTGTTGAAAAGATTAATAAAAATAGAAAAAATATTTGTTTAAATATAATTTATAATTATCAAAAAAAGAATGATATTGTTGAATTTAAAATTAATGGAAAAAATTTAATTGAAAGTATCTCTTACTTATAAGAAATAAACCCAGGGTTTGTATCTTTAGGAAATAAACTTGGGGTAGAAAAGTTAATGGGGTATATTAAAAAATTTGGTTTTGGAAGTAAAACAGGAATTGATTTAAATGGAGAAGGTAATGGTATTTTATTTAAAGAAGATAAAATGGGACCATTAGAGCTTGCTACAACGGCTTTTGGTCAAGGAATAAGTGTTACGCCAATTCAACAAATTACAGCAGTTTCAGCAGTTATAAATGGGGGAATACTTAATACTCCTTATGTTGTTTCAAGTGTTACAGATGATGTAAGTAAAGCAGTTGTATTTGAAAATAAAGTAAATGAAAAAAGAAGAGTTATAAGTCCAGAAACATCTGCTACTGTAAGATTTGCTTTAGAAAGTGTAGTTGCTAATGGAACAGGTAAAAATGCTTATATAGAAAATTATCGTGTTGGTGGTAAAACAGGAACGGCTCAAAAAGTTAAAGATGGTAAATATATGGTTGGTAATTATACCTTATCTTTTATTGGTTTTTTACCTGCTAATGATCCTGAAGTTATCGTTTATGTTGCTATCGATAATCCTAAAGGTGTTACTCAATATGGAGGAACTGTTTCTGCTCCTATAGCTAGAAGCATTTTAATGAGTGCTATTGAAACTCTTGATATAAAAGAACAAAGTGGAGGAATGCTAAAAGAATATAGCTATTTAGATGTTAAATATTTAGTCGTTCCAGATGTAGTTGGAATGAATAAAAGTGATGCTACTAAAGCTTTAAAAGATTTTAAAGTAAAATATAGTGGTAGTGGGGATAAAGTAGTTTATATGTCTCCAGCAGCAAATACCTTCCAAAGTGTAGAAACTACAATTACATTATTATTAAATTGACGTCAATTTGATGTAAAATTATCTTTATAATAAAAAAGTTTATAATTCAATGTTGTATAATTAAAGAGAGGTGGAATTCATGTTAATTCTTGCAAAAGCAGCAATGGCAATGATGTTGGGATTTACATTAGCTATATCTTGTGGCTTAATATTTATTCCTATTTTAAAAAAATTTCATATTGGTCAAAGTGTTAGTAGAGATATAAATATTAGACATTTATCAAAAGAAGGTACTCCTACAATGGGAGGAATAATTTTTATTATTCCTGTAATTATATCTTTAATATTACTATATATTAATAAAAGTATTAATATTAGTTTTAATATTTTAATATTAGTTTTTGTATTTTTAGCTTATGCTATTTTAGGTGGCATAGATGATTATATTAAAGTTAAATATAAAGATAATGCAGGTCTTTCTTTAGTAACTAAATTTTTATTTCAAGTAATTATTGCATTAATATTTTTCTATTTCTTTATGAGAAGTGGAGGATCTTCTACGATAGAATTTACAGCTCTTAATTTAGTAATTCCATTGGGATGGACTTTTGGTTTATTTATATTGTTTTTACTTGTTGGAACTACTAATGCTGTAAATATAACTGATGGTTTAGATGGCCTTTGTGCAGGTTTATCAGCAATAGCTTTTTTGGCTTATGGAATTATTTCTTGGAATTGTGGTTGGCTTGAAGGTTATCAAGAAATTGCTATTTTTTGTTTTTTAATCGTTGGAGCTCTTCTTGGCTTTTTAGTTTATAATAGTCATCCAGCTAAAGTCTTTATGGGTGATTTAGGTTCACTTTCTTTAGGAGGAGCATTAGCTACTATTGCTATTCTTACTCGTCATGAATTATCTCTTGCTATTATTGGAGGAGTATTTGTTATTGAAACTTTAAGTAGCTTTATTCAAATAATAGGTATAAGACAATTTAATAAAAAAATATTTTTAAAAGCTCCTCTTCATCATCATTTTGAAGAATTAAAATGGAATGAAAGTGATATAGTTAAATTATTTTATGTTGTTGGTCTTCTTTTAGCAATGGCTGCGATTACTTACGGTGTTTGGTTATAAAAAAATATTAGGGGGTTAAAATATTTGAAAAGAAAAATAGATATACCGTTATTTATTGCTGTTATTATAATTGCAATTTTTGGACTTATTATGATTTATTCGGCTAGTTTTGTGTGGGCTGAATATAAGTTTAATGATCCATATAAGTTTGTTAAAATGCAAGGTATATTTTTTGTAATTGGACTTGTGATATTATATTTTTTGGCAAATGTTGATTATCATATTTATTTTAAATACGCTAATATCATTTTAGCTGTTTGTGCTATTCTTTTAATTTTAGTTTTAATACCTGGAATAGGTAGTGTTAGAAATGGTTCAAGAAGTTGGTTTGGAATTGGTTCTTTAGGTATTCAACCATCTGAATTTGCCAAAATTGGGTTAATAATTTATGTTTCTAAATATTTAACTAATAATAAGAAAAATATGAAAAGTTTAATAAAAGGAGTATTTCCTATTTTAGGCGTCATTGGTTTTTTCTTTTTAATAATTATGTTAGAACCAGATTTTGGAACAGCAATGGTTATAGCATTAACTTTAGTTGTGCTAATTTTTACAAGTGGAGTTGATATTTCATTTTTTGTTAAAATAGGACTTTTAGGTCTATTAGGAATTGTAGGTATTATAATTGCTGCTCCTTACCGAATGAAAAGAATAGTTAGTTTTTTAAATCCTTGGAGTGATCCTTTAGGTAGTGGTTATCAAATACTTCAAAGTTTATATGCTATTGGTCCTGGTGGATTACTTGGTCAAGGATTTTTAAAGTCTCGTCAAAAATATTTTTACTTACCAGAACCCCAAACCGACTTTATTTTTTCTATTATTAGTGAAGAACTTGGTTTTTTGGGTGTTCTTATTGTAAGTTCTTTATTTTTATTTATTTTTTATCGAGGCATATCTATTTCATTAAAATGTAAAGAAATGTTTGGCAAATTTTTATCTTTTGGCTTATCTTTTGGCTTAATTATTCAAGCTACTTTAAATTTAATGGTTGTTGTTGGTTTAATTCCTGTTACAGGAGTAACACTTCCTTTCTTAAGTTACGGAGGTTCTTCTTTACTTGTTAGTATGGCTAGTATTGGCATTTTATTAAATATTTCTAGGAATAGTTAAATAATATTAATTAGGAAAATATAAAGTCAAATATTAGCTTATATTTTCCTGTAGGAAATTAAATTGACTTTTTCACACTTTAATTATATAATTAATTTAGGTGAAAAAAAATGATAAAAAGAGAAGCATACTTGTCTAAAATTCGGGAATTTTATAACATGGATATAATTAAAGTTATCACAGGAATTAGAAGATGTGGTAAATCTACATTGTTACTACAAATAATTGAAGAATTAAAAGAAAATAATATTGATGATAGCCATATTATTTATATTAATTTTGAAGATGTGGAATTTTCTTTTATAAAAAATTATTTAGATTTAAATAAGTATATTAAAGAAAAAATTAAAGATCAAGAAAAATATTTTATACTATTTGATGAAGTACAATTGGTTGATGAATGGGAAAGAGCTATTAATTCTTTTAAATCAACTTTAAATGTTTCAATATTCGTAACTGGATCTAATTCTAAACTCTTATCTTCCGAGTTAGCTACGCTTTTATCGGGAAGATATGTGACTTTTAAAATTGCTCCATTTAGTTTTAGTGAAGTCGTGAAATATAAAAAAATAAAAGAAAAAAGCGCTATTGAAGAAGCATTTAATGATTATTTGTTATGGGGAGGGATGCCTCAAAGATTTGCTTTTACAACAATAGAAGGTATACAAACTTACCTAAAAGATGTCTTTGATTCGATAGTATTAAAAGACATTGTAAAAAGAAAATCCATAAAAAATATAACATTATTTGAAAGAGTTATGGAATATTTGGTAACAAACCCAAGTCAAACATTTTCTCCAACTAATATGATGAGTATTTTTGAAACTGAAAAAATTCCTGTTTCTTCTAAAACAATTTATGAATGTTTGGACTACGCTGAAGAGTCTCTATTAATGTCTAAAATATCTACTTATGATGTTAGAGGCAAAAGAATACTATCAAGAAAAGATAAATATTATCTAACTGATTTAGGATTAGGACAAATTCTAAATATTAATAAAAAAACTCAATATGGAGCTTATTTAGAAAATATTGTCTTTAATGAGCTTATTTTTAGAGGTTACAATGTAAGTATTGGTAATAATAATGGTAAAGAAATAGATTTTATTGCCACAAAACATAATCAAAAAGAATATTATCAGGTTACATTTAGTCTTTCTAATAAAGAAACGGAAGAAAGAGAATTTGGGGCCTATGATAATATTCAAGACAATTATCCTAAATATGTAATATCAACAGATAAATTAGACTATTCTCAAAATGGCATAATTCATAAAAATATTATAGATTGGTTATTGGAAAAATAATCTAATAGCTTTAAAGTTAAACCATAAGAATTAATGAAGCTGGTAAATATAAAAATTCTCTTTGTTTTAAAATTATTTATGAGAATATTTGAATAATTTACATCTTTTTTATAATTGAAAATATATATATATTATGGTATTATTGAAACATAAAGGAGGATATCATGAGTTGGTGGTTAATTTTAATTATTGTATTAGTCGTAATTGGATTATATGTTGGAAAAATATATAATAGCTTAGTAAGTTTAAGGAATAAAGTTAATGATCAAAAAAGTCAAATTGATGTTGAACTTAAAAGAAGATTTGATTTAATTCCTAATTTAATTGAGACAGTTAAAGGCTATACTAAACATGAAAAAGAAACTTTAGAAGGAGTAGTAAAAGCTAGAAATTCTTATGTAAGTGCAAATAGTACAGAAGAAGGATTAAAAGCTGATTCAGAATTAACAAAAGCTATTAGTAAATTATTTGCTTTATCTGAAGCTTATCCAGATTTAAAAGCTAATGAAAATTTTATGAATTTACAAAATGAGCTTTCAGAAATTGAACAAAAAATTGTTTATGCTAGAGGATTTTATAATGATTCAGTTTTAAATCTTAATAATAAAATTCAAATGTTTCCATCAAATATTATAGCTAAAATTTTTGGCTTTAATGTTTGTAGTTTCTTTGAAGCATCTAGTGAAGAAAGAGAAAACGTAAAAGTTAAATTTTAAGGCATTCTAAAATGCCTTTTTAAATAGTTAAAGAGGTGTAAAGTGAAAAAATTATCTTATCTTCTTGTCTTCTTTTTATCGATATTTTTAAATACTTTAGTTTATGCAAATGATATTGATTCTATTACAATGGATATTTATGTTGATAATGAAGGAAATGCACATATTATAGAAAAATGGATTGCTACTTTAGATAGTGGAACAGAAGGTTATAAATCTTATTATAATTTGGGGCAAAGTGATATAAAAGATTTTAAAGTTTATTTAAATAATAAAGAATTTACTACTTTAAATTATTGGGATATTAACGCTTCTTTTTCTTCTAAAAAATATAAGGCTGGGTTAAATCCTGTTAATGATGGATATGAACTATGTTTTGGAATAAGTGAATATGGAAAAAATACTTATACAATGAATTATACAATAACTAATTTTGTATCTACTACTAGTGATGCTGATATAATTTATTGGCAATTAATACCTTCTAATTTATCTGATAAACCAGAATATGTTTATATTAAAATTTATAGTGATTTTGCGTATGATGATAATATTCCAGTATGGGGTTATGGTAATTATGGTGGCCTTGCTTATGTTTATGATGGCTATATTGAACTTGTTCATGAAGATGCTTTAGACAGTGATGAATATATGACTATTTTAGCTAAATTTCCTAAAGGGACTTTTAATACAAGTTCAGTTTTAGATGAAAATTTTGATTATTATCATGAAATGGCTGAAAATGGAGCAGAAGTTTATAAAGAAAAATTTAATTTTTTGACTTTTATTGTAAATTGTTTTAGTTTTTTAATAGGATTTTTGCCATATATTATTGTATTTGTAATTATTTTTAAAACAAGTAAAAATAATAGTTATGGAACTAAACATTTAAAATTTGCGAAAGATGGTAAAAAATTAAACGATATAAATTATTTTAGAGATATTCCTTTAAATAAAGATATTTTTAAAGCTTATTGGGTAGCATCACAATATAAACTTATTAAAAATCAAACGGATTTTTTAGGAGCTATTTTGCTTAAATGGCTTAAAAATGGCAATATTCAAAATGTTACTATTCAATCAGCTATTTTAAAAAAGGAATCTAGAGCAGTTAAATTAATAAGTTCTGATAATTTATCTGATAGAGAAAAAGAATTATTTGATATGATGTTAAAAGCATCAATAGATGGTACTTTAGAGAGCAATGAATTTACTAAATGGTGTAAAAATAATTATAGTAAAATTTTAGGTTGGTTTAATAAAGTTATTGATGATACAACAATGGTTTTTGTTAATGAAGGATTGATTACTGAAGAGAAGAAAACATTTGGAACTACTTATTATGTATCTGAAAGTATGAAATTATATGCTATGCAAATGGCAGGATTAAAAAAGTTCCTAAATGATTTTTCAAATATAAAGGATAGAGAATCAATTGAAGTTATGCTTTGGGAATATTATTTAATGTATGCTCAAATATTTGGTATTGCAGAAAAAGTAGCTAAAGAATTTAAAAAATTATATCCAGATGTTTTAACTGATGATTCTTATAACGATATTATATTTATTCATACTATTTCAACATCGGGAGTTAGTGCGGCATCTACAGCTAGAAGTAGAGCTGAAAGTTATTCATCTGGTGGGGGAGGATTCTCTTCTGGCGGAGGGGGTGGAGGCTCCTTTGGAGGAGGCGGAAGCGGAGGTTTCCGATAAAAATAAATTGTTATGTTAAAAGTAGGCAAATAAAAGTCTACTTTTTTTGATTAAAGAAAATTAAATTTTTTAGGTTGACAAAGGAAGTAAAAAATCTTGAGTTTTGCAGTAAAAATGAGCAAACCTAGTAATTATAGGGCTTTGCTCATTTTTTGCATCTTGTGTAATAT
>CANRDZ010000019.1 GCA_947629465.1 uncultured Bacilli bacterium
AGTGCAAATCCAACAAATGTAAGTATAAGTAATGATAGTTCAACAGAAACAACGATAACAATAACAATAAATGGAACGGATAGTAATGGATCAGTAACAAAAAAATGTTGGGTAACTAGTGGTAAAGAATTTACTGCTAATTCAAGTGGAGTGTGTACAATAAATAGTGGATTAAGTGCAGGTAGTTCTTATACAGTATATGCAAGAGTAACAGATGCATCAGGAAGGTATGTACAAACAAGTAAAAAAATATCAACAAAAGAAGCTACATTTACTGCAAGTAAATTAATAACAAGTAAACCAAAAGGATTAAGTAGTAAAGTCCTAGGTGATATGTACCGCTTTGTTGGAACAAAGGATGATGTAAATAATTATATTTGTTTTGGAAATGGTGCTAAATGTAGTGAAACAGACGATTATATGTATAGAATAATAGGTATAACTGAAGATGGCGAAATAAAGGTTATTAAAAATACAGCGATAAGAGAAAAAGACATGACTATTTTTAGATGGTTTAGATCGTCTTCGAGCGCTTCTTGGTGGACTGCTTCAGATATATATGCAAGGTTGAATGGAAAAAGCAGTGGTTCGACACAAGGTAAAGATGGGGATACAAATTTATTTGTAGATAGTAGTGAATATCCATATATGGCAACGACAAGCGATTGGTATAAGAAAATTTCTGATCATTCCTGGTGGTATGGATCTATTTATGGAATTGACTCATCCGGAGGAGCTAGAACTGCTGATAAGATATTTCAAGTAGAAACGGGCCAGTTAGAGACATACACTAACAATTATGGTTTCGGTAGTTCTAATAAATGGAGTGAAAAATCATCGGCCAAAATTGGATTACTATATTTACATGATTATTATTATTCATATAGTTTAAATTATTCTTCGAACACGTATGTTGACTGTTCAAAAACTTCTGCTAATTGTATAAATAGTTGGCTTCATATAAGCCAAAATGGAAAAAGTGACGATTCACAAACAGAATGGACTATGGTTTATTTTGGCTTAAGGGAGAACGATTCCGTGTACCGTGCATGGGGAATTTTACAAGATGGAACAACTTATTATCTATATCCGAGTTATTCATATTCGGTCAGACCAGTTTTCTATCTATCAAACACTGTAAAATTAAAAGGTTCAGGAACATTATCAGACCCATTTATAGTACAAGCTTAACCCGAGAAGGAAAACTCGTAAAAACCTCATAGACTTTAACCAGGAAGAGAATAAATTTCTCTTCTTTTGTTATATAAAAAAAGATACATATGTTGAAAACTATTTAGTTATCAACATACATATCTCCTTGATAAACATTTCTTTTTACCATTTCTTTATCAATATCATTTAATACGCAAAATTTTTTTAGTAACCAATTTGGAACAATTAATTCATCTTTAATGGGATCACCAGTTATTCTTTCTATAACAATATTTTCATTTAATAATTCTAATTGTTTAATAACAATATCTATATATTCTTCTTTAGTTAAGATATGAAATGGTTTTTTTTCATAGATTTTTGCAAGTTCAGTATCTTTTGAAATATAAAGCATATGAATTTTTATTCCATCTATTTTTAATTTGTTTAATAATTTAATAGTGTTTAACATATCTTTTTCTGTTTCATTAGGTAATCCATTTATGATATGAACTACAGTAAAAATATTTTTTTCTTTTAGTTTTTTAATAGTGTTTATAAAACAATCAACATGATGTCCTCTTTTAATAAAATCGAGAGTTTTATCATTGCTTGATTGAAGTCCTATTTCAACAGTTAAAAATGTTTGATGATTTAATTCATCTAAATAATTAATAATATCATCATTTAAACAATCAGGTCTTGTTGCTATAGCAATTCCAACAACTTTAGGATATCCTAATAAGCTTTCAAATAATGGCTTTAATACTTTCACATCAGCATATGTATTTGTTCCACTTTGAAAATAAGGAATATAAAAACTATTGGGCCATTTTTTTTCTAATATTTTAATATTATTTATGAATTGTTCATTTATAGATAGTTTACTATTAATTATATTAGAAGTACTATTATTACTACAATAAATACAGCCATTTCCATTTATTTTGTTTGGACAACTGAAGTGAGCATCAAGAGGTACTTTAAATACTTTATTTTTAAATTTTGTTCGATAAAAATAATTTAAAGTATGGTATCTTTTATTATCTAAAGTATATTTAAACATAAGTCACCTCGTTATTAAAATACATCAATAAAAAATAATTTGCAATATAAAAAATATGTGATATAATACCTTTGCTAAAAAAAGGAATGATAAAAAATGAATATTGATTTTGAAAAAAAATTTATAGATTTAATGGGTTTTACTATTGTTATGGTTAGTTCAAATAGATGGAATGTTTTTGATGAAAATGGATATGTAGGTTATATTGAATTTAGAAAATTAAGAGAAAATGATGAATCTTATGGTTTTCATACTGAAATAGAAAATTCTAAAATTAAGTTTATTAATGATCGATTAATTAATACTGATAATATATTAGATCAAAATTATGCTTTTTTAGTTAAAGACGAATTTGGTAATGTTTCAAGTGTAGATATGGCATTAGATGGTTTAGTAAGAATAAATATATGGAATGAAAAAAATGGATTTATAACATTTAATTTAAATAAAAGTACTTTATATTTTAGTTATCGTAGTAGTCTTGATAATTTTAATATTGAAGAAACTATAAAAATACAAGTATCAGATAAAGATAAATGGTTTGGATATACATTAAATTATACAGATAATAATCATGATATTTATTATGGAGATGGATTTGTAAAAACAAAAACTATTGATTTTAAAAGTGATGAATATATGGATCCTGGATTATTAAAAGTTGAGATGCGTTCTATAGAAAATTCTGAAATTGTTAATGAAGATATAACTTATGTTAATGCAACTTTAGCTGATGCAATTGCAAAACAAGAAATTGCAATAATATCTTTTAATTATTTAAGAGAATTGTTAAAAAATATTTTACCATTTAAAGAAGATATTATTTCTTATTTAGTTTCTATTGTTGGAGTAGAAAGAAAAGAATTATTAACAATTTTAGATAATACAATTGCTAGAAAAAGAACTTTAAAATAGATTTTATTTTATAAATTTGGTAAAATAAAATTGAAAGATGGTGATAATTTTGCTTGTTTATGGAAGAAATGTACTTAAAGAATTAGATAAAAAAAAGATTAGAAAAATTTATATAAGTAGTAAAGAATTGATACCTTTATTAAAAAAAGATAATTTAAAATATGATTTAGTTCCCAAAGCACGTCTTGATAAGCTTGTAAAAGGTAATCATCAAGGAATTGTAATTGACATATATGATTATAAATATTATACGATTGATGATATTGATAGTGATTTTATTGTTATTTTAGATCATTTAGAAGATCCTCATAATTTTGGGGCTATTATTAGGACTTGTGAAGCAGCAGGAATAACAAATATTATTATTCCTAAAGATAGAAGTGTTACAGTTAATGATACAGTCTATAAAGTAAGTGTTGGTGCTACTAGTTATGTTAAAATTATTATGGTTAACAATTTAATTAATGCTATTAATAAATTAAAAGATATGGGTTATTTTATTTATGCAGCAGATATGGATGGAATTGATTATAAAAAAATATCTTATAATGATAAAAAAGTTTTAATTATTGGTAATGAAGGTAAAGGTATAAAAAAGGCTGTTAAAGATGCTTCTGATGTAGTTGTTAAAATTAACATGAAAGGAAAAATAAATAGTTTGAATGCAAGTGTTTCAGCAGGAATTATTATATATGGTATGATTGAAAATGACTAAAGATGAATTCGAAGAAATTTTAAAAGATACTAATGATAACGAACTTATTATGTTATATAGAGAAGAAGATGAAAATGCTAAAAATTTACTTTTCTATAAATATAAATTTATAATGGATATATTAATTTCTAAATACAAATTATATTTAAAAAAATTAAATGTTGATTATCAAGAAATAAATAGTGAATGTAATGTTGGTTTTAGTGATGCAATTAATCATTTTCAAGAAGATAAAGATACATCTTTACCAACTTTTATAACTCTTTGTGTTGAAAGAAGAATTAAAGGAATTATAAGAAAATATAATCGTAAAAAATATCAAAATCAAAATGAAAATTATTCGCTTGATAGGACTTTTTGTGATGGAGATTCAACTCTTTTAGATACGATTAGTGATGATTATGCAAATGATCCTTTAAAAAATATTTTGGAAGATGAAAGTTATAATGATTTGGTAAATAAAATTAAAAATTGTTTAACGGAAAATGAATACGAAGTATTCGCTCTTTTATATAAAGGAATGTCTTTACCAGAAATAGCTTCTATTTTGAATAAAAATTATAAGCAAATAGATAATACAGTTCAAAGAGTTAAAATGAAAATAAAAAAAATACTTTTAAATAATGAAAAATAAATTGTTTTATTAATGCTTGTTAAACGGGAAAATTATTTACAAATTAAATGTTATTTGATATAATTTATTCATAATAAGAGGGAGTGGTTAAAAGTGAAAATGTTAACTGCAGAAATAACAAAATTATTAGATAAATTATATAATCTACGTGGTGATGATAGCATTATTCTTTCTAAAATTGAAAAAGAGAAAATTGTGGCAACAGAAACTAGAGAAAGAACTACAGAAGAAAAAGGGAAATTACAAGAAAAAATTGAGAATTTAACTGAAGAAGAAAGAGTTTTAGGAGAAGAAGGGGAAAAATTAATTCAAGCTTTAAGTCATATTAAAACTGATGATTTTAAATTTGTTTTAAATAAATTGAATATTGATTTTGATCCAGAAAAATTAAATGAAGAAGTTAGTAGACTATTACCTAGAACGATAGATAAAGTAAAAGAAGAAACTGATAAAGCAAAAAATGAATTAGTTGAAGTTGAATCAGAAATGAATAGTTCTATTGCTACAATTGAAGAATTAGCTATTAGAAAAGATGAAGCATTAGAAAATCAAGCAAGACTTAATGAATATTTTGAGTTGGCTTTAAAAGGAAATATTAATATAACAAGAGATTCAATAACTTCCCTTTTAGAAAAATTTGATTTTAATGAAGATGAAAGACGGGAAGCAGCTAAATTAATGATGTTCCCTGAAGATGCTTTATTTGATTATGAAGAAAAAATAAAAAATGCTAATCAAAGTGGAAAAAGTATATCAGATGTATTCCAAGAAGCTAAAGAAAATGCATCAGATGTAGTAGAAGTTGAAACTCCTCAAGTTACTTTATCGCCAAGAGAAATTTTAATTAAAGTTTTAGAAGATTTAGGATTTGATTATTTAGATTTTACAAGTAATGATTTAGAAAAAGTTTTAGCAAATTATAATGAAACTAATATAAGAAAAAATGTAAATTATGCTAAAGCCAAGAATTTAAATTTAGACTTATTTATAGATAATGTTGAATTATTATATGATGCTGAATTTGATTTAAAAGTAGATAAATTAATTGAAATTGGAAAAGAACCATTTGATATTTATTTAAATCCTAATATTTTAATTAAATATAGCAAAAATGATTTAGATAATACAATTAATAAATTAATAAGTGGTGGACTTGATCCAAAGAAAGTACCATTAATTGCATATTAGGAGGGATAATATGGAAGATTTAAATGCTAAATTAAATTTACTTGAATTAAATGAAAGAGAAAGAAATATAGCTTTAGAGAAGTTTTTAGTTACTTTATCTATAGTTAGTTATGATGATATGAAAAAAATAGTAGATTTATTAAAATTAAAAGATATTCATATTACTAAAGCTAAAGAATTAAAAGTATTGTGTAATGATTATAATGAAATTGTAAAGAATTTTAATATATTAGATAGTATTAATGAACTTGATGTTTATCGAGAAGATCCAATGAGAATAAATAATAATGCTTTAGATATATTTAAAAAAATTAAATATTGTACACAAGTAGGGATGAGTTATTATGAAGAAATATAAAAGTTTTTTATTTAATGAAGCCGATTGGCAAAAAGTATTTAATAAAACAAGTGAAGTAGTTTTAGATTCTGTTAAAAAAGAAGAAGAACCATCTTTAAATGATGTTAGTTCAGTTAATTTGAATTCATCAGTTGAATCAGTTGTTTCTCCCGTTTCTGAAAAGCCTTTTAATAGCATCGAAAATAACAGAGATACTTTAAATAACGTGGAAACACTGAATGAATCCCAAGTAGAAGTTGATGATTCTTTTGCTAAAATTAGAAAAGAATTAGAAGGATTACAAGGACAACTTCAAGAATTAGATGCGCTGAAAGATAATAATTTTCTAGAAGAAATAAGTTTTGCTGATATTGAACCTGAAGTGTATAATGATACTGATTCTAATAGGTATAGGAGGGCGGCATGAAATTTTTAGAAAAATATAATTTTAATAAAGAAGATATTGCTGAATTTTTGAATAATTCTCCTAAAAAATTGATTAATTTGGTAAAAGAAAATAAAAAATTAGTATGTGAAAATATTAATTATTTAAAAGATTTAGGAGTAACAAATTATCAACAAATATTTTTAGAATATTATGATATGTTTTTAATGGATCATAGTAATTTTGTTGAAGTTTTTGCTAAATATGAACCAGATGATTTAATTGAAAAATTAAAGAAAAATATTAAAATTGTTGAATATTTATAAGATGCTTAAGCATCTTTTTAATTTTTAGTGATATAATGGATATAAGTGATGAAAATGAAATTTATAATTATTTTAATAGCATGTTTATTTCTAACTGGATGTAAAGAAAAAATATATAAAGAAGAGAATGTTAATTATTTTGAAATAAAAGATTCTATAGATGTATATAGTGACGTTAAATTAAATGATATTTTAATTAATAATAGTAATTATAAAATTATTAGTGATAATTATAATATTGATACGGATACTTTAGGAGAAAAAGAATATTCACTTTTATATGAAAAAGATGATAAAAAATATATTTATACTTTTAAGTTAAATATAGTAGATAATATACCTCCATTAGTTTTTAGTGGAACTAATAAATCGGTAAAGATAAATTATGAGGGAGATTTATGTAATTTAATTACTTATGGAGATAATTATACTGGTGATGTTAAATGTCGTATTGAAGGAAATTATAATTTGCAAGAAGTAGGAACATATAAATTAAAATATTATCTATCAGATAGTTCAAATAATATTAAAAATGTTAATGTTACTTTAAATGTTTATGATCCTAGTAAAAATAATTCAAAAGATAATGATCAATCTGAAAAAGTAAATACATTATTTAGTGAGGTTATTAAGCAAATGAAAGCGTCTAATGTTTTATTTGGAATTGATGTTTCAAAATGGCAAGGTGAAATTGATTTTGAGAAAGTTAAGGCAGCTGGAGCTAGTTTTGTTATGATAAGAATTGGATATCAAGATGGGGTTAAGGGAGAATATATAATTGATCCATATTTTGAAGAAAATATAAAAAAAGCAAAAAGTAATGGTTTAAAAGTTGGGGTCTATTTTAATAGTCAAGCTTCTAATATAAAAGAAGGAATAGAACAAGCTAAATGGGTTATAAAAAATTTAAATAAAGAAAAATTAGAGTTACCTATTGCTTTTGATTGGGAAAATTGGTCAAAGTGGAATTCATTTAAAATAAGTTTTCATGAAATAAATGCTATTGCTAATTCTTTTATTGAAGAAGTTGAAAAAAATAATTATGAAGGAATGCTTTATGGAAGTAAGTTTTATTTACAAACTATTTGGACTTATAAAAATAAAGTATGGCTTGCTCATTATACTGATAAAACTGATTATAATGGTGATTATCAAATATGGCAAATGGCTAATAATGGTTTAATTGATGGAATAAAAGGCGATGTTGATATTGACATATTATATGAGTAATATGTTAGTATGTGTCAAATATTGCTTTTTTTATTTTATAAAAAAAAGGCATTTTGGTATAATATTAATGGAGGATTATATGAAAAGTGTAGCAATTAAAGGGGTTCGAAAATTTGAAATAAAAGATAATTTAGAACCAGAAAAAGAAGAGGGGAAAGTTTTAATTAAAGTACATAAAACGGGTATTTGTGGATCTGATTTACATTATTTTGAGTTAGGTCAACCAGTGGGTTTAGTTATGGGACATGAATATTGTGGAGAAGTTTTAGATAATGGTGGAAGAGATGATTTAAATGTTGGCGATAGAGTAACTGCTTTACCTATATCTCCTTGTGGTCATTGTGAAGCGTGCCTTTCTGGAAATATCCATTATTGCTCTGAAACTTGGACTCATGCTAGTGGTCTTTCTTTAGATAATCCGGGAGGATTAGAACCTATGCTTAAAGTAAGAAGTGATATGGTTTTTAAAATTCCAGATAATATGAGTGATGAAGAAGGGGCATTAGTTGAACCAACTGCAGTTGGATATCACGCTATTAATTTAGCTAATATTGATGTTGGTGATGAAGTTTTAGTTATTGGCGCTGGCATAATTGGTTTAATGTGTGCAATGTTTGCTAAAAAAAGTGGAGCAAGTAATGTTATTATTTCTGAAACTAACGAGGCTAGAGGTGAGGCAGCAGTTAAACTTGGGGTGGCTGATAAATGGATTAATGCTAAAGATGAACAAATAATGAAAGAATATGCTAGCCATTTTGATAAAGTAATGGAATGCTGTGGTAATAGTCCAGCTGTTAATAGTTCTGTAAGTTTAGTTAAAGCTGGAGGTAAAGTTATTTTAGTTGGTGTTTCAATGTTGCCAATTAATTTTAATAGTATTGATGCTGTTATGAAAGAAGTTACTCTTATTGGGGCAATTGCTTATAAAAAGGAAGAATTTGCAAAATGTATAAGTATGATTGCTAATAAAGAAATAGAAGTACTAAAATTTGTTTCTAAAACAGTTACTTTGGAAGACGTAGAAGATTGTTATGAAGAACTTACAAGTGGAAAATCTAATTCTATTAAAATATTAGTTGATCCAAATAAATAATAAATTTTAAAAACTGATTTTTGCTTTAAAAAATCAGTTTTTTGGTTTAGAAATATTTTTTTGAATTTTTAATATTTCATTTTCTTCTAAATTTGCAGCATTAGCAATTGTTTTAATTGATATATTTCCATTTTGAAGTAAATTTTTTACCATAGCGATTTTAGTTTCTTTGGCCCCTTTATTATATCCTTTATCAAAGCCATTATCGTATCCATCTTCTTTAGCGTATTTTAAACCATTTTGATATAATATTTTAGCTTCTAGATCTCTTTCAATTTGATCTCTTAATTTTTCATCATCATTTAATTCAAACACCTTCTTTCCTATTTTATCCTTCTACTAATATATATTGCGTTTAAAAGCTATTTTCCTTTTTTTAAAAGAAAAAAGTTTTATAAAATGAGAAAATTTTGTTTTAAATTGAAAGTGATTTGAAGTAGAAATCTTTCTTTTTTTTAACATATATTATATAATTAATTAAAGAAAGAGGTACATCTTATGAAATTAAAAAATAGTTTTTTTTATACTTTAAGAGAAGATGCTAAAGATGAAGAAAGTGTAAGTGGTAATTTATTAGTTAGGGCTGGAATGATTAAAAAAGTTGGAGCAGGCATTTATATGTATTTACCAAATGGCTTAAAAGTTTTAGATAAAATAAAAAAAATAGTTAAAGAAGAAATGGATGAATCAGGTGCTGAAGAAGTATTAATGCCTAGTTTAATTCCTAGTGAATATTATGAAACATGTGGTAGAATTTCATCTTTAGGAAATAGTATGTTTCATTTAAATGATCGTTTTGATAAGCCTTTTGTATTAGGACCGACACATGAAGAATTATTTACTATTGCTGCTAAATCAAAAGTTAAAAGTTATAAAGATTTACCTTTTACTATTTATCAAATGGCTGATAAATTTCGAGATGAACCAAGGCCTAGATATGGACTTATAAGAGTAAGAGAATTTATTATGAAAGATGCCTATTCTTTTGATAAGGATGAAAATGGTTTAGATGTTTCTTATAATAAAATGAAAATAGCTTATAATAACATTTACAATCGTTTAAAGATTAATTATAAAATTGTTAAAGCAGATACTGGTGTAATGGGTGGTAGTTTATCTGAAGAATATCAAGCAATTACTGATATAGGTGAAGATACTTTAGTTTTATGTGATTCATGTGATTATGCTTCTAATTTAGAAGTATCTGAAGTTGTAGTAAAACAAGTAAAAGAAGAAGAAAATAAATTAGAATTAGTTGAAACACCAAATAAAGAAAGTATTGAAGAAGTAAGCAATTATTTAAATATTTCTAAAAGTAAATGTGTTAAAGCAATGCTTATGAATGTAAATGATGAATTAGTTACCTTTTTTATAAGAGGGGATAGAGAACTTAATATAAATAAAGCCTGTAAATTATTGAAAGTTAGTGATATAACTTTTGCTAATGATGAATTAATTAAAACTAGTAATGCTGTTCCTGGTTTTACTGGTCCAATTAATTTAAATAGTAAAATAGTTGTTGATAGAGAAATTCTTTCTATGCATAATTTTTGTTGTGGAGGTAATAAATTAGGATATCATTATATAAATGTAAATCCTAAAGATTTTAAATATGATGTATCAGGAGATATATCAAATGTTTTAGAAGGTGATATTTGTCCTATTTGTGGAGGAAAATTATATTTTAAAAAAGGGATAGAGATAGGTAATTTATTTAAATTAGGAACTAAATATTCTTCTAAATTGGGTCTTACTTATTTAGATGAATATAATAAAGAAGTACCTGTTGTAATGGGTTGTTATGGTTTAGGTTTAGGAAGAATATTAGCAAGTATAGTTGAGCAAAATCATGATGAACATGGAATGATTTTACCAATGTGTATTGCTCCTTATAAAGTCTGTATTGTATTAATTGATACTAAAAGTGAAGAACAAGTTAGGATAGCTAATAAATTATATGATGATTTAAAAAATAACAATGTTGAAGTTTTACTTGATGATCGAGATGAAAGACCAGGGGTTAAATTTAAAGATATGGATTTAATTGGTATACCTTTAAGAATAACAGTGGGTAAAAAAATCTCTGATAATATAGTGGAAGTTAAAGAAAGAACTAAAATTGATTTTACAGAAATAAAAATTGATGATGTAGTTAATTTTGTAAATAATTATATTAAAAATTATTAATTTTATAATTATGCTTCTGATATTGCGAAATTAAATTTTGAACTACAAGAGCAAATTATAACTTCTTCTTTTAAAAGAGAAGCTCTTTTTAAGAGTTTTTTTTAAAATATAACATAATTAATATTCTTTACATATAATAAATTATGTGATAATATGTTTATATGAACAGTTATTCATATAGTTAGAGAGGAATAAATATGCAATTAATTGATGAAGACAAAATTATTGATATATCAGAATTATTTAAAATATTTGGGGATTCTACAAGGGTAAAAATTATTAATGTTTTAATAGATAACGAATTATGTGTATGTGAAATTGCGAATATTATTAATGTTAGTCAATCGGCTGTATCACATCAACTTAGAATATTAAAAGCATCAAAATTAGTCAAATATAAAAAGAATGGCAATTGTATTTATTATTCTCTTGCTGATGAACATGTTGAAAAAATATTTAAGTTAGGATGTGAACATATTAATGAACTATAAGTATAAATATAAATTAAGTAATTTGAATTGTCCAAATTGTGCTAGAAAAATAGAGAATGCTTTGAATAAATGTAAAGATATAAATAATGCTAGTGTTAATTTTGCTAAATTAGAAATTAATGTTGAAACGCCACTTAAAAATGGAGTTAAAAAAATAGTTAGTGATATAGTTAAAAAAACTGATGCTGATGTTAAAGTTTTGGATTTAAATAGTAAAGATAATAAAAAAATAATTTTTGATTTAGTAAGATTATTTTTAGGTATAATTTTATTTATAATATCTTTATTTATTAAAAATAATATTATTAAAGATATTTTTGTAATATTATCTTATTTAATATTATTATTTAGAGTGCTTAAAAAAGCTATTCTAATGTTAGTTAAAAGTTTTAGTATTGATGAAAATTTACTTGTAAGTATTTCTTGTATTGGAGCATATCTTACTAATAATATTCATGAAGGTTTAATGGTTATTATATTATATGAAATAGGTAAAATATTAGAAAGTATAGCAGTTAATAATTCAAGAAAATCTATAAGTGAACTTATGGATATTAAACCAGATTATGCTAATTTATTAGTTGATGATGAAATAAAAGTAGTAAATCCAGAAAATGTTAAAATAAATGATTTAATATTAATTAAAAAAGGGGAAAAAATACCTTTAGATGGAATAGTTATTAAAGGTTCATCTGAAATTGATAATAAAGCTCTTACTGGTGAAAGTAGATTAGTTTTAGTTAAAGAAGGTGATGAAGTATTATCTGGGGGAATTAATATGCAGGATATTTTAACCATAAAAGTTACTAAAACTTATGAAAATAGTACAGTAGCTAATATTTTATCTTTAGTTGAAAATGCTACTGATAGAAAGGCTAAAACTGAAAATTTTGTTTCTAAAGCTGCTAAAATATATACTCCTATTATATTAGGATTAGCAATTAGTTTAACTATTGTTTTAACTCTAATTTTTAAAATGCCATTTAATGATGCAATTTATCGTTCTTTAGTATTTTTAGTTGTGTCTTGTCCATGTGCTATTGCTATATCAGTTCCTTTATCTTATTTTTCAGGTATTGGCGCATCTTCTAAAGAAGGAATTTTAATAAAAGGAAGTGATTATTTAGAGGCATCTTCAAAAATAAAAGAAATAATTTTTGATAAAACTGGTACTTTAACAGATGAAAAGAGTAAAATAATTAAAATTGATTATATAGATGTAGAAAGATATATTGATGATATAAATAAATATATAGTTAGTGGTGAAGATTATTCTAACCATCCAATAGCTTTAGCCATTGTAAAAGAATTAAAAGATGCTAAAAGAGTAAAAATAACTAGTTTTAAAGAATATCCTGGTGAAGGAATAAGTTATAATATCGGGAAGAAAAAAATAAAAATTGGAACTAGAGATTTTGTTAAAAAAGAGCATTTTATTGATGGAACTTATATGACTATTGATGGTCTTGTTGCTGCTAAAATTAATGTATATGATGGAATTAAGGAAAATGCTTTTGATGTAATTAATGATTTACAGAAATCAGATATAAATACTGTAATGTTTACTGGTGATAAAAAAGATATTGCTTTAAGTGTAAGTGAAAAATTAGGAATCGATGAATGTCATTATGAACTTATGCCACAAGATAAATTTGATTTATTAAGTAAAGAACTAGAAAAATATGATAATAATGTTGCGTTTGTTGGTGATGGTATTAATGATGCCCCATCTTTAGCTTTAGCTAAAATAGGTATTTCAATGGGAAGTATAGGTAGTGCATCAGCAATTGAAGCAAGTGATATAGTTATTATGAATGATAATTTAGATAGTATAACTAAATTAATTAAAATATCTAAAAAAACTAATAAAATAATTAAACAAAATTTAATTTTTGCAATTGGGATAAAAGTATTAGTTTTACTTCTTAGTGCTTTTGGTATTGCTACAATGTGGGAAGCGGTTTTTGCTGATACGGGTGTTACTTTATTAACTATTTTGAATACAACAAGAATATTAAAAAAGAATATTCATTGATGATATTTTTTTAAATAATAAAATAAAAATCCATTCCGAAAAATTGTGTCTAAACACAAAAATTCGGAATGGAGAATATTTATATGAAAGAAAAAAAGAGATAATTATTTAGAAAAATTAAAAGAGATAAAGCAAAATATTTAAAAGTTTAAAAAAAGTGATATTTCTGATAAAACTATTAACACATGAAGATAGTTTAGATGCCTAAACTATTTTTTTTGTTTTTCTTTTTTGAATATTTCCAGCAATAATAAGTTGTAATCTATGAGGAATAAATCTTATTCCAAAAAGAGCTAATTTCATTTTTAAAGTAGGAATAATGATCATTTTACCTTTAAACATTTTATCAATTGCATATTTAGCAACATAACTACTTTTAGCTTCTTTAGTAGCAAATGAGCCATGAGCTACTTTATTAAATTCTGTATTAACAGGTCCAGGGCATAAACAAGATACAATAACTTTACTGTGATTACATCTTAATTCTTCATTAATTGCCATTGATAATTTTGCTAAATAATTTTTAGTGGCATAATATGTATTTAAATGAGGACCTGCCATAAATCCTGCGCTAGATGCTACATTTAAAATATATCCATTATTTTTTTTAACCATATCTTTTAAAAATAATTTAGTTAAGATATGAGGAGCAATAATATTAACATTAATCATTTTAAGTTCTGTATCTAAATTAGTTTCAGTAAAATCGCCAAATAAGCCAAAACCAGCATTATTAATTAAAATATCAATATTATCATCTTTTACTTGTTCATATAATTTATAAACATTTTCTTCAATGCTTAAATTCAAAGTTATGATTTTAGTATTAACGTTTAATTCATTTTTTAATTCATTTAATAAATTTTTTCTTCTGGCTACTAATATTAAATCAACATTTAAAGTGGCTAAATATTTTGCCATATCTTTGCCTATTCCAGAAGAAGCCCCAGTTATAAGTGCTTTCATTTTTTTATATCTCCTTTAAGTTCAAATAAAATATCTCTAAGTTCCATAGCTCTTTCAAAATCTAAAGCTTTTGCAGCATTTTTCATTTCTTCTTCAATCTTAATTAACATACTTTCAGTTTCTTTCTTACTTAATTTAGTTTTTTGCTTCGTTTCTTTTATATTATTTGAAATTACTTCTTTTATTTCTTTTACAATTGTTTTTGGAACAATATTATGTTTTTTATTATATTCTATTTGAATATTTCTTCTTCTTTCAGTTTCTTTAATAGCGGTATTCATTGCTTCACTTATTATATCAGCATACATTATTACTTTACCATTTTCATTTCTTGCACATCTACCAATGGTTTGAATTAAAGAACGATCACTTCTTAAGAAACCTTGTTTATCAGCATCTAAAATACATATTAAACTAACTTCTGGAATATCTATTCCTTCTCTTAAAAGGTTAATACCTACAACTACATCATATATACCACATCTTAAATCATGAATAATTTTAAGTCTCTCTAAAGTTTTAATTTCATTATGAAGGTAGGCAACTTTTATGTTTAATTCTTTTAGGTAATTGGTTAATTCTTCACTCATTCTGATAGTTAGAGTAGTAATTAATACTCTTTCATTTAATTTAATTCTTTTATTAATTTCACTAATTATGTCATCAATTTGACCTTCAGTTTTTCTTACTTCAATTATTGGATCTAAAAGTCCTGTTGGTCTTATAATTTGTTCAACAACATTGTTATTTACTTTTTCTAATTCATATTCGCCTGGGGTAGCTGATACATATATTGCATTTTTAATTTTACCTTCAAATTCTGAAAATTTTAAAGGTCTATTATCAAGGGCGCTTGGAAGACGAAAGCCATAATCAACTAAAGTTTGTTTACGCATTCTATCTCCATTATACATACCTCTTACTTGAGGAAGAGTAACATGAGATTCATCTACTACTAAAAGAAAATCATTAGGCATAAAGTCAATTAAACATGTTGGAGTAACGCCTTCTTCTCTTAAAGCTAAATGTCTAGCATAGTTTTCAACGCCATTACAATAACCTGTTTCTTTAAGCATTTCTAAATCATAATTAACTCTTTCTTTAATCCTTTGTTCTTCAATATATTTACCTTTTTCATGAAAATATTCGATTCTTTCTTCTAATTCTTTTGCAATTCTTTTAATGGCTTCTTCCATTTTTTCTGGACTAGTAACAAAATGGGAAGCAGGGGATATAGCGATAGTTTTTTTACTTTCTTTAACAACTCCAGTTAAAGGATCAAAAACTGTTATAGAATCTACTATTTCATCATCTAATTCAATTCTAATACCGCTTTCTTTTTCGTTTACGGGGATAATATCGATTGAATTTCCTCTAACTCTAAATGTACCTCGATGAAAATCTAAATCACTTCTTTCATAAGTCATATCAACTAATTTATTTATAATATGATTTCGATTAGTTTTATCACCAATAGTTAATACTAACATATTTTTTTCATATTCATCTTTTTCCCCAATTCCATAAATGCATGAAACTGACGCGACTACAATTACATCTCGATAATTAATCAATGCTGATGTGGCACTATGCCTAAGTTCATCTATTTCATCATTTATTGATGCATCTTTTTCTATGTATGTGTCACTTGATGGAACATATGCTTCAGGTTGATAGTAGTCATAATAAGAAACAAAATACTCAACATGATTTTCTGGAAACAACTCTTTAAATTCAGAATAGAGTTGACCTGCTAAAGTTTTATTGTGGGCTAAAACTAAAGTGGGTTTATTAACTTCCTTTATAACGTTTGCTATTGTAAAAGTTTTACCTGTTCCTGTTGCTCCAAGAAGAACTTGTTCTTTTTTTCCGTTTTTTATTCCTTCAACTAATTCATTTATAGCTTCAGGTTGATCTCCACTAGGTTTATAATTTGATACTAATTTAAACATAATTCCTCCCTATAAATAAATTTCAATAATATATTAACATGGTTTTATAAATGAAACAAGGAAACGACTGTATGTTTCCTTGTTATTATTTTTAACTTTTTTCAAGTATTTATGTTAAAAATTAAATATCTTTTCCATAAATACTCAAAAAAATTTTAATTTTAGTTAATTATAGTTTTATTAAAAATTGTAATGACTTTTAAATCGTATTTATTTATGATAAAATGTTTTTGTTAGGTGGTGTCTGCATGAATGAAGATGAATTTAATGATGAAGAAATTGTAGAAACTGATGCAGATCAAAATGATACTAATGATGATGTAGAAAATTTATATGATGAAAATTCCGTAAATGTTGATGCTAATAATAGTGATGGTAATAGTGATAATTTAGATCCAGATAGAAAATATAGATTTGGGGAAAAAGAACATGAACAAGCCAAAAAAGATGGCCATTATGATAAAGATTATTATAAGAAAAGACAAGATGAATTAAATAGTCAAGCACAAGCTTTTAAAGATGCTAAAAATAATAAGACAAAGGTTAATCCTGATAATACTATTCAAAATAAAAATAGTTTAGATAAGGCTAGAGATACTTTAAATTATGCTCAAGCTAAAAAAAGTCAATTAGATAATAAAATTGCAAATGCTAAAAATAAAGCTTATATGATGAGTCATCCCGAAGAAATGCTTAAAGAAAAAATTCACGATTATGGGGATAAAATTAAAGACAAAATTAAAGATAAATTACATATTCCTAAAAGAAATTTAAAAGAAGTTTTAAAAGATACTGCTAAATATGTAGGAAAAAGTATATTAAAGTTTTTGTTTACTAATCCCATTGGTTTGATTTTACTTTTTAGTTCATTATTTTTCATATTTATTATTTTTTCTAACTTTATGTTTTTTGGTGATGATTCAAAAAGTGATAATCGAATTGGTTTATATGGATATAAATATTTTGAAAGTGATGAATATCATACTTGTACAGATGTAGTTAAAAATGGTGAACCGATGTCTTTGGATGATTATATACAAAGAGTTTTAAGTGCTGAAGTAGGAAATTTTTCTTTAGAATCACAAAAGGCATTGGCTATTGCTGCTAGAAGTTATGCTGTTGCTACTGGAGAATATCATGAAAGAGAGGATGGCTCATGTTACTATGATACTTCAAGTGTTGCTCAAGCTTTTGAAGAAAATCCTGAAAGAGTAAATGATATTAATAGACAAGCGGTTGAGGAAACTAGAGGTTTAATAATTACGGTTGATAATGTTCCTAGAGGAAATTATGATGCATCTTGTGTATATACCGCAGCTGATGCTCAAGCATTAGATAATACAGGAAATTATACTAGTGATCATTATTATATAAGATTTGGTAGTTGGACTATTGGAGGAATTCATTTTCAAGAAGTTGATAAAGATAAAATAAATATTGGATCTTTAGCAATTTATGCAAATAGAGCTGAAACTGACGGACCTTGTCCTGGCAATCATGGTGGTGGTTTAAGTCAAAATGGAGCTTTATATTTAGAAACATATGAAAATTATACCTGGGAAGAAATTCTTGATTATTATTATGATGGTAAAGGTGAAATACAATCATTATATCATACTTATGAAATTACTAATAATTGGACCGAAGTAATTGATACAACAGCTGTATCTTCTGTTCCAACTGTTTTGTTGACAACTCCTATAAATGAATTAATGTCAGAAAATGAGTATAATGATTTAAACGAATTAATTTTTGATTCAGTTAAAGCTGCTGGAATAGGAACTAGAGATGCAATAGTTGCTGCTGCCGTTACTCCAATAAAATATTTAGCGGAAAATTATGGGGTAACTATACCATATACTTATGGTGGAGGGCATAATAATTACGTTCCAACGGTTGCCACAGGAAAAAATATCGATAGCTCTACATCATCATATTTTGGTATAAATCCATTATGGGGAACACATGTTAATGCTAATGTAGATGGTAAACATTCAGATTATTTTGGACCAGACTGTTCTTCTTGGGTTCCGTGGGTTTATACCAATGCCGGAATATATTTATATCCAAGAAAATCGTATACGTTTAAAGATGTTGTAGATTCTAGCGATAATCATGCAATGGATGGGAGTTTTATTGCCGCTCCAGGAGATTTACTAGTTAGTAGTGGGCATGTTACAGTAGTTGTAGGAGTTGATACTTCAACAAGTAATTATTATATCGCTCATGCAAGAAGTCAAAGTGTTGGTGTAAATATTACTAAAGTAAGTTTTACTGCTGGTACATATACTATTGTAGATATGACAAAATATATAGAATCACATCAAATGGAAAATTATGAAGAAGCTTTTATGAATGGGGTGCTAAGTTTTAAATGAAAAAAATAATCTTTGGTCTAATAATATTATTTTTATTAAGTGGTTGCACAGTTAATTATGAGTTAACAATAGATAATAATACTTTACAAGAAAGCATTAACATTAATGGTGAAGATGAACAAGATAATTTTTATTTATCATCTTATACTAAACCAGTTGAAGCATTTTTAAATAGTCCAACAAATTCAGAAACTGATGATAAAATGCCTGGCGTAGAATATTATGATATGGTTAAAAATAGTGATGAATTAGGTAATTATCATTTAAATTTAAATTACAATTTTTCTAAAGAAAAATTTATAGATAATAATATTATTAATAGTTCTGTCTCAAGTCTTTATTATAGTAATGAAAATGGTGAATTAAGTATTAGTACCGGATTATATATAAAAGCTTTTAATCTTTATAATGGAATAGATAATTTAAATGTTAAAATTAATATATCAGATGATTATGAAATTATTGATTCGAATGCTCATAATCAAGATGGTAATATTTTATATTGGCAAGTTGATAGAGATAATTATCAAAAAAGTCCTATATATTTAAGATTAAAAGATAAAAATTATAAAGAACAATCTAATAATAATGGTAATATTCATACTAATACTAATAGTAATAGTAATAACAATAATAAAGAAGATGAATCTAATAATAATGCAATTATAATAGCATTTTTGTCCTTATTCTTATTTATATTAGTATTAATAATTATAATATCTTTTAAATTCAAAAAAAATAATAAATAATTTTTGCTATTGGAAATCTTTTATAGTATAATATGGTTAGTTTGGAGGAAAAAGTATGAAATTTAAAGTAGAACCTAAAGATTTTTTCTTATTTATTTTATACTGTTTAATTTTACTTTATTTATGTGCTCTTGCTATTTCAAATCTTTTTTGTTTAGTAAAAAATGGGACATTTTATGGTTTAATTCCAACAAGTGCTTTTAGCAAACAATATTTACCATTTACAATTGGTTTATTTATTGGAGTTTTAATATTTATATTTACAAGTGTTTCTTCTTATATTTTTGATAAAGAAAAAGGTAAAGGTATTGGTTTAAAAGTTACTGATGAAAAACCAAGTGATGGTTATGCAAGATGGGCCAAAGAAAAAGAAATAAAAGAATCTAGTAAAGTAGAAAAAGTAAGACCAAGCGATAAAGAAATTCATGCTGCTGGTATTCCTCTTATTAATAATGGTAAAGAAATATGGGTTGATAATGGTGATTATCATAATTTAGTTATAGGTTCAACTGGTTCAGGTAAAACAGAAAATTTAGTTTTTCCTATGGTTAATCTTCTTGCTAAAAAAGGTGAAAGTATGGTTATTACCGATCCAAAAGGTGAAATTTATCGAAAAACTGCTAAAAATCTTGAGGGTCGTGGCTATAATATAATTGTTCTTAATTTTAGAGAGCCTAATCGAGGTAATGCTTGGAATCCATTAGCACTTCCTTATCAATATTATAAAGAAGGAAATTATGATAAAGCAACAGAACTATTAGATGATGTAGCTTTAAATATTTTATATGATCAAACTAATAAAGGGGATTCTGAATTCTGGGAAAAAGGTTCAGCCGATTATTTTTCAGGTTTAGCTTTAGGATTATTTAAAGATGCTAAAGAAAATGAAGTTAATTTAAATAGTATTAATTATATGAGTACTGTTGGTGAAGAAAGATATGCTACAAGTAATTTTATTAAAGAATATTTTAATTTAAAGGGACCAGATTCAAATGAATATATGTTTGCTTCAACAGTTATAAATGCTCCAAGTGATACAAAAGGTGGTCTACTTTCTACATTTAGACAAAAAATAAGATTATTTTCAACTAGAGAAAATTTGTCAGAAATGCTTTCTCATAGTGATTTTGATATGCGAGATATAGGAAGACAAAAGACAGCTGTATTTATGATTATTCATGATGAAAAGAAAACATATCATACTTTAATGACAATATTTATAAAACAAGTATATGAAACTTTAATAGATGTTGCCCAAACTAATGGGGGAAAACTTCAATATCGTACTAACTTTATTCTTGATGAATTTGCTAATATGCCTCCACTTAAAGATGTTGATAGTATGGTTTCAGCTGCTCGTAGTAGAGATATAAGATTTACATTTATTATTCAAAATTTTGCACAACTTAATGATGTTTATGGCGAGAATGTTGCTCAAGTTATTAGAGGTAATTGTGGTAATTTAGTTTATTTAATAAGTACGGAATTAAAGGCTTTGGAAGAAATTAGTAAGATGTGTGGAGAAGTTAAATCAAAAGAAAAAGATAAAACAGCATCAACTCCTCTTGTAACTGTAAGTGATTTACAAAAATTAAAATTAGGGGACGCTATTATTTTACGATTAAGAATGAGTCCATTTAAAACTAAATATACACCTAATTTTAAAATTGATTGGGGTGAAGATTTTCCAGAAGCAACATATCCTGAAAGAGAATTAAAACCTATTGAATTATTTGATTTAAAAAAATTTGTTACAGAAGAAAAAAGAAAAAAAATGATGGAAAGTGGAAATAATCCAACGGGAATGGGTATACCAAATCCATCTATGGGAGTATCAAATCCATTTATTCAAGATCCATTTAGTAGTCCAAATCCTTTTAATAATAATTCTTTATTAAATCCAATGAATCAAATTGATGAAAATCCTTTTATGAAATCAGGTGGAGGATTAAGTATTGATGAAATGATGAAAGATATTGATCGAAAATTAAAAGAATTAGATGAAGAAGAAAAAAGACAAAAAGAAAAATTGAAAGAACAAAATAAAGAATTAATGGAAGGAAATTTAACTTTTACTAATGATGATATTTTAGAAGATAAAGAAGAAGTTAAAGAAAATAATGAAGAAAAACCAAAAGTTAACATTGATGTTGATAGTGTTATCGTAAATGAAAATGTTATAACAGATGATGAATTTTTTGATGATTTTTTTGGTGATGAATAGAGAATTTAATTCTCTTTTTTAGTTGCAAAAAAAAATTAAATATTAAAGGCTAATAAAAGCACTGATAAAATAAAATAAAAGCACTAATAGAAAGCGCTGTCAATAATTTAGGAAAATGTCTTAAAAAAAATTAAACATTAACGGGAAAATATTCTCGTTTTTGAATA